>JAAYWX010000246.1 GCA_012516225.1 Clostridiales bacterium | reverse complement strand
TGAGTGAACTCATCAACAGAGGGACAGGCCTGCTTTTAATTGATGTGACTAATTCAAACCCCAACGGGGATCCCGACCGTGAAAGCGATCCCCGAACCAGGCAAGACGGACGGGGAGAGATTTCGCCGGTCTCTTTTAAACGAAAGCTGCGCGATCTGGTTGAAGCCAAAGATTCGCCGTTGTGGAAGGAATTGGTGGAAGAGTTGAATCTGCCGGAAGAAGGCTTCGATGTTTTAGAAAGCAAAAGAACAAAGCGCTCCGATATCCGCAATCTCTCTTCCGAAGAGTTGCTAAAAAAATACTGGGATGTGCGGGTATTCGGTACCACATTTCTTGAGGAAAAAACCGATGAGAAAGGCTCCTTCATTACCTCCGGTGTTGTGCAGTTTGGTTTGGGCGTATCTCTCGATCCAGTCAAAATTGAACGCATGACAACGACCAAGGTGCTTCCTGTTGAGGACGACAAGAGTAAGGGCATGGCGCCTCTGGCTTTCCGCATCGTATCGTACGGCCTGTATGCCATGCCGTTTTTCATCAATGCGACGGCGGCGCATAAGACACTCTGCACAAAAAAGGACATTAAACTGCTCCTTCGGCTGATCCCCCATGCGTACAAAGAAACTGCCTCCTATGTCCGTCCGCAGGTGGACATACGCCATGCATTCTATGTGGAGCATAACCGAGCACGCGGTACTTATAACGATTTTCGCATCATCGAGGCGCTGACCCCAGTCCGAATAGCAGGTGGAATCGGTCCGGCCACATCCTGGAAGGACTATGATGAAGCGGCGCTTCAAAAGAGTATTGCACAGCTTAATGAAAAGCTGGCCGGGAAAACCGCCCCCGTCGCGGACCTGATGGAAACCCTATGATTCCGCTTGCACACAGCGTCCAGGGCGGCAGACCGGCGCAATCCTACCGCGAACATGTATGCGGGGTAATCAAAAAGACACACGAAAATCTGGAGGCAATGGCCCCGTATATTTCCAAAGAGAAGGCTGAAATTTACGGAAATATTCTGAATTCGGCGGCAGCGTTTCATGACGTGGGAAAGCTGGCGGAAGAAAATCAAGAAGTCCTTTACGGAAGGAAACAAGCAAAAAGGCTTCCAATTGATCATCGGGACGCAGGCGTAAAATATCTGTTGGGTGATAAGCAAGAATGCCCGGAGGCCACTCTGGTATACTCCCACCATTATCCGGGACTGCCGGATATGCCTATGCATAAAGCTGCAAATGCGCCTTTCCGTTTTTTTACGGGCATGTACGACACCGACAAGAACCTCAGTAAATATCTGCAAATCCATGCCCATGAAATTGGTGAACTTCCGGAACCTCCCGAAAAAAAAACAGTAAATCTTTCTGCACTGGAATACCGAATCCTGCTTAGCTGCCTGGTGGACGCCGACTATTCGGACACCGCCGGTGAAAATCCGACGGGTGCGAAACCGCGCTGGGAAGAACGGATGCTTAAATTGGACAGGTATGTGGAAAACTTGCAAGACCATGCAGAACAAGATATCGAACGCAACCGTCTGCGCAATCTTCTGTACAATGCCTGCAAAAGTGCAGCCGCAGACGCCGCGATAGAATACTGCGACAGTCCTGTGGGGACAGGAAAAACCACTGCAACCATGGCGCATATGCTAAAGGTCGCCCAGGCACATCATTTGCGGCGTATCTTCGTGGTGCTGCCATACACCAATATCATCTTACAGACGGTAAAGGTACTCAGAAAGGCTGTCGTGCTGGACGGCGAGGATCCTGAAGAAATTGTGGCCGAGCACCATCATCAGGCGGATTTTGAGGACCCGGAGTATCGGCATCTGGCGGCGACCTGGACGGCGCCCATTATCGTCACCACTGCGGTTCAATTCTTTGAAACCTTAGCTGGAAATCTTCCGGCGAAGCTGCGCAAGCTGCACCAGCTTCCTGGCAGCGGCATCATTTTTGACGAGTACCACGCCGCTTTGCCTGTCGGTCTGATGCTGCCCGCATGGAAATGGATGAACGAACTTGTATCTCAATGGTCATGCCGCATCTGCATGTGTTCCGCCACAACGGTAAAATTATGGGAGAGTCCTGCCTTTCAAAAGCAGACCCGGCAGTGCGCCGTACCGTTGCTGACTCCCGATGTTTCGGAAAGCCTGAACGCCTTCGAGCAATCAAGGGTTCACCTGAATGCATGGAGCGGCAGTATTCCGTATTTTTATGGAGCGGCGGAGCTTGCGGCATACCTGAATAATTATCACGGCTCTAAAATCGTCGTGCTGGACACAGTCCAATCCGCCGCATCTTTTGCCCAATTTCTGCGTCAGCAGGGATGCGACGTATTGCATCTTTCTTCTGCCCTCACGCCGGAAGATAAGGAACGCACGATCGCCGAGATCGAGCGAAGGCTGTGTTCCCAGTCGGAATACCCGAAAGATTGGACGCTGGTGGCCACAAGCTGTGTGGAATGCGGTATGGATTTTTCATTCCGTTACGGCTTTTGCGAGCTGCGTTCCCTTCAAAGCTACATTCAGTTGAGTGGACGTATTCGCAGAAACAGCGAGAAAGAATATGAAGATGCGGTGCTGGTTGCATTTACGATTGCGGAGGATAATTTCACCGCTAATCCAAGATTCAATGATTCAAAACGTGTATTTGGGAAAATGATTTCTTCCGGAAGGCTTTCTTCCGTATCCGTTACCGAAGCTGTCACGGAAGCATTTCGAGAGGAATGCAAGATGCACGGGGCATTGTCGGAAGAAATCTGCAAAGCCGATCGCCTACATGAATTTGAAACTGTCGCCCAAAAGTTTCGTGTGATTGACGAAGAAACGATGACCGTTGTGGCCAGCCCAGCGCTTGTTGCAAAAATTCAAGCAGGTGAACAGGTTTCCGCCAAAGAGCTTCAAAGAGGTAGCGTCAACCTTTGCAGGAGCGTTTTGCCCCGGCTTGGGCTGCCGGACAGCGAATTGCCAATGCTTTCGGATTTGCAGTATGACGCCTTTCTCGGATATATGAAAAGCTTGATATAAGAATCAAATTGAATTGATAAGAAGTATCTAATTTATAAAAAGGAACTTAATCTTCGGCTGTCAATTCTGATTTATCGGTCTGACCATGAGCATTATATGAAGCTGAGTGTTGGCATCTATATTCACCTAACTTGCCAAAACACGTCAAATCCCGCAGTCATTGCGACTGTGGGATTTTTATTATTTTCTTAGTATTTTCAATGCTTTGCGAGATTTTAAGCTCTTTCAAATATTATAAAATGTTGTTGAATAAAATACCTTCCGTTAGCATTTTGAAAACAAAAATGCTAACAAAAATGCTAACAAAAAAGCCCTACTTTAGTTTAGAGGAAAACTGTGGAATAAAAAATAAAGATTGAAAAGAGGTGGGTAAATATGCTAAAAACGTTGTAATTAGCAGGAATCCTGCATTCGGATAGAAAGTTTTTGGGGATTTTTGAGAAATCAAAATATTTTTTAATTTTCATATAGTAGGATCATATGAAACATTATTAAGCGGCAGACTAAAACACTTTATTCCTAAGCATTTATATAGTCTTTATTAAAAACTATATCAAGATTGAAAAAGTAGTGACAGTCCCTGACGTAAATATATTCTTGTTTTTGAAAGACAGGAGAAAAGTAGATGAAAGTTCCCGTTTGAGCACGTTTTTGATCTGTTGTTCTCAACTAACATACCGCGATTGAATAAACTTGCGGAAAGATATATAAAAATGAAGCGGTTCACCAGAAACATAATATTTGATTAAAAGAAAGGATGATATTCGATGGGGAAAAAATCGCGGATTCTCTCAATGATACTGACATTATTAATGCTGGTAACAATAGTTTTGCCGCATAATGCGCTTGCAGCCAACGTTTATAACCAAGACGGGTTTGGTTATAGCGGGCAGATTGCAGAGAATGCAATAAATACTCCAACAATGATAGGATACGACAATTGGCCGTCAGACTTTACAAAAGATAACTTTGCATTTTCCGGCGGTGTCTTTGACGGTACTAACATTTGGATGATTCCGTATAATGCAGACCGTGTCATTAAAATCGATACGTCCACAGGGCTAATGACCGGTTATAACAGTTGGCCTGCTGGATTTACAAAAGTTAACCTTGCTTTTTAAGGGGGTGTCTTTGACGGCACCAACTTCTGGATGATTCCACATTTCGCAGACCGTGTCATTAAAATCAACACATCTACTGGCGAAATGACAGGCTATAATAGCTGGCCATCCGGATTTGCAAAAGGCACACATGCATTTTCTGGTGGTGTCTTTGACGGCACCAACGTCTGGATGATTCCGTATAATGCAGACCGTGTCATTAAAATTGACACATCCACAGGAGCAATGACGGGATATAACAGCTGGCCCGCTGGATTTTCTAAAGCTGGCGAGGATTTTTCTGGCGGTGTATTCGATGGAACCAATATCTGGATGATTCCGCATTGGGCAAGCCATGTCATTAAAATTAACACATCCACAGGAGCAATGACGGGATATAAAAGCTGGCCAGACGGATTTAAAAAAGGCACAAATGCATTTTCCGGAGGTGGCTTTGACGGTACCAACGTCTGG
>JAAYWX010000465.1 GCA_012516225.1 Clostridiales bacterium | reverse complement strand
CTATATTTCCGCTAGCTTCTTTCACTCCATGAATATTTGGATGTTTTGATAGTTTTTCCAAAGTTTTAGGTAATATATTTAGTCCTGTTCTACTAGGTACATTATAAATAATAATAGGAATATTTACACTATCAGCTATAGCTGTATAATGCTCTATCAATCCCTTTTGAGTAGTTTTGTTATAGTATGGAGTAACTGCCAATAATCCATCTGCTCCAACACTTTCTGCATATTTTGAAAGTTCTATAGAATGTTTTGTATTGTTACTTCCGGTTCCAGCTATAACGGGAATTCTTTTATTTACTGTATCTACTGTAAACTTAATTGTTTCTTTTTTTTCTTCATCAGACATAGTGGCAGATTCTCCAGTAGTTCCACATATGATTATAGCATCTGTTCCTTCAGATATATGCCATTCTAGCAATTCTTTCAATTTTTCGTAGTCAACCTTATCGTCTTTAAAAGGTGTAACTATTGCAACACCTGATCCTTTAAAAAGTTCCATTCAAATACCTCCCATATATTATTTATTTTTAGTTAAAAGCTCTGCAATTTGGACAGTATTAGTTGCTGCGCCTTTTCGAATATTGTCAGCTACTATCCATAAATTAATGCCATTGTCCACACTAAAATCTCTTCTGATTCTTCCAACATATACTTCATCTTTTCCTTCCACTTCTATAGGCATTGGATAAATATTGTTTTTCACATCATCTAATACTATAATTCCCTTGCTTGTTTTTAATGTATTGTATATTTCACTTATTTCAAATTGTTTTTCAAATTCAATATTTGCAGATACACAGTGTCCATATCTAACAGGTACTCTAACAGTAGTAGAAGTAATTTTAATTTTGTCATCATGAAGTATCTTTTTAGTCTCTTCAATCATCTTGATTTCTTCTTTTGTATAGCCATTGTCTGTAAATTCATCTATATGAGGTAGACAGTTAAAAGCTATAGGATGTGGATATTTTTTAGGTTCTAAAGATTTTAACCCATTTTCTAAATCCATCAAACCACCTATACCTGAACCAGAAACTGCTTGATAGGTTGAAAATATTATTCGTTTTATTTTAAAAGCTTCATGAAGTGGTTTTAATGGTACTACACATTGGATTGTGGAACAATTAGGATTAGAGATTATACCTTTATTCCATTTTATATCTTCTGGATTAACTTCAGGAACGACTAAAGGTACATTTTCATCCATTCTCCAAGCACTACTATTGTCAACTACAACAATACCTTTACTTTTAGCTATAGGAGCATATTTTTTACTTATTTCACCTCCCGCAGAAAAAAGTAGTATATCTAGTGGTTTATCAAAAGATTTTTCATTTAATTCTTCAACTTCATATTCCTTATCATTAAATACTAATTTTTGTCCTTTAGATTTTTCAGATGCAAAGAGATATAGATTGTCTACAGGAAAATTTCTTTCTTCCATTACTTTGAGAAATGTTCTACCTACCATACCTGTAGCTCCAACTATGCCAATATTAACTTTATTCAATACTTTCACCCCTTATTAGAATAATTATAGTAATATATAT
>JAAYWX010000245.1 GCA_012516225.1 Clostridiales bacterium | reverse complement strand
TTTTCAAAATCGATTTTCTTTGTATGCTTCAAATCGTAAAGATCCGCCCCAAGCGAGTCCGCTATATGCGCCGCATATTTCCGTGTTGCTCCGTAATTTGATTTGTAAATGACAGCGGTATTTGCCATTTTTAACACCTCTTATTAAATAAAAATTATATAGGTAATAATATCTGTGGGTACTGCGGTCCTGTCCATGTCGGACATTTTAGCATATCCTTGCAGTTATTTCCACCGCCAATATTGCTTTTCCGTCCCATTCCGGATAATAAAACTTAAAATCTCCAAGAAATATCTTGAAATGGCTCATTAGTTGTGATATTATTCACTTTGCGGCTGTGTTTATAAGAGGTTTTCTCTTTTACTATACTGAAAGGACTGACTCGAATGAAACTCGCTCTTACTATAATTCAGCTTTTAACCTGTGTATTCCTTATCTGCGTTGTCCTTCTCCAGTCGGGAAAGCGTTCCGGTCTTTCAGGCGCCATTGCCGGAGGTGCGGACACCTTTTTGTCTAAGGCCAAGGCAGTTACGCTGGACGCAAAACTCGCAAAAATGACAAAGTGGGTCGGTCTCGCTTTCGTTATACTGACATTAGCTTTAAATCTTATTCCTGCGGGCAAATAAGTTTCCGCAATAAAAACCGACGGTGTGTCCACCGTCGGTTTTGTATTTTTATAAATTCATCTCTGTTCCATAGGTATGTAATTCTGATGTTCAAAGGCCGCACGGTACGCCGGGCGTATAATCTTGTTGCAAGTCAGCACTTCTTCAATGCGGTGGGCACACCAGCCTGAAATGCGCGCAATCGCGAACAACGGAGTATATAGGTCTTCCGGTATGCCGAGCATACTGTAGACAAGCCCCGAATACATATCGACATTGGCACATATCGGAGCTGAAAGCTTCTTGCGCTCCATGATTATCGGAAGGCCAAGCCTCTCAATGCTTTCCATAAGGCGGAACTGTTCCGAATATCCTTTTTTCTCCGCCATATCTTCTGCATATTTTTTCAGAATAACGGCTCTTGGATCTGAAAGTGTATATACCGCATGTCCAAGACCATAGATTTTCTTCATGCCGTCGCCCGCGGCTCCGTCCATTATCTTGTTGAGATATGCGGCAATTTCCTCATCATCGTTATAGTCACGCACATTTTCGGAGATGTCCCTGAACATTTCCATAACTTTTGAGTTTGCTCCGCCGTGTAACGGACCTTTTAGCGAATTTACTGCTGCAGAAATAGCACTGTATGTATCCGTTCCGGTTGAGGAAAGTACTCGGCAGGCAAAGGCTGAGTTGTTGCCGCCCCCGTGCTCAGCGTGGAGGATAAGCATAAGATCAAGCAAGTGAGCCTCTTCCGGCGTATACGACTTGTCTTTTCTGAGCATGCGCAAAAAGTTTTCCGATGTAGAAAGATTTTCTCTCGGCACATGCAGGTAAAGCGACTTCCCGTCATAATGATGGCGTTTTACGGCGTACGCGTTGGCGACGATGATCGGAAATCTTCCTATAAGCTCTATAGACTGCCTTACAAGGTTTTCAATAGATGTATCGTCAGGATTGTCATCATATGAATACAGCGCGAGCACACTTCTTGACAGCTTGTTCATAACGTTTCTGCTCGGCGCCTTCAGTATCATATCTTCTGTGAAATTTTGCGGAAGTGTTCTTGCTTTTGATAGAATAGTGTTGAACTGCTCAAACTGATCCTTAGTCGGCAGTCTGCCCATAAGTAGAAGATAGGCCACTTCTTCGTATCCGAACGTTCCTTTTTCCGTATGTTCCTTTATAATCTCTTCAACATCAATCCCTCGGTAATAAAGCTTGCCCGGAATTGGAACGCGCCCGTTGTCTTGAATATAGTACCCCTGAACACTGCCTATGCGGGTAACTCCCGCCATGACTCCCGTTCCGTCCTCATTCCTAAGGCCGCGTTTAATCGCATGATTTTTGTACTGGTCGCTGTCTATGGTGTATGCAGCCTTAATATCTCCGCACAGATTCTTTACATATCCTTTCAGAATATCATTCGTTATTTCCAAACTCGGCCCTCCTTTGGGGAATCAAATTATTTCTGTTCCATTTATTATACACGTATGGCACAATTTGTGCAAGTTGTATTTTAAAACTATTCAAAATGTCGTTATTTTCCGCGTGATTGCCGGTATCGTTTATACAATTTTGCAATTAATTTGCGCATTCCTGCAAACATCTTGTCAATCTGTGGATTTATGATATACTATATAAATTGAGAATTCAGCAAAGGTGAATGATATGATAAAACTGACCAAAAACGGAGTAATCCTCAAAAACGGCAGCCCTGTGGAGTGCCCCTCCGATGAGGATATTTCCGAGGCCCGCAAAAAAACGATAACTTACAGGATACTTGAAAGCCACAACATTTCAGGCAATGAAAACAGCCTGCAACTCCGCTTTGATAGTCTTATATCGCATGACATAACATATGTCGGCATAATACAGACGGCAAAAGCCAGCGGTCTTACCAGTTTCCCCGTACCCTATGTAATGACGAACTGCCACAACAGTCTGTGCGCGGTGGGTGGTACAATAAATGAAGATGACCATGTTTTCGGTCTGTCTGCCGCTAAAAAATACGGCGGTATATATGTACCTGCAAACGTTGCCGTAATACACCAATATGCTCGTGAAATGATGAGCGGCTGCGGACGCATGATTTTGGGAAGCGACAGCCATACGCGATACGGTGCCATGGGAACTATGGGCATTGGAGAAGGCGGTCCCGAGATTGTAAAGCAGCTTCTCTCCAACACATACGACATAAAACGTCCGGATGTTGTCCTTGTCTATCTGACAGGTTCGCCGCGCCATGGCGTCGGGCCGCAAGACGTTGCGCTTGCTCTCTGCGGGAAAGTGTATGACAACGGTTTTGTGAAAAACAAAGTTCTTGAGTTCGTTGGTCCGGGGATTAAAAACCTTCCTATGGATTTTCGCATAGGCATAGACGTCATGACCACCGAAACCGCCTGCTTAAGCTCCGTATGGGCAACTGACGGGGCTGTGGAGGAATATTTTGCCGCCCACGGCAGACAGGACGATTACAGAGAACTTCTGCCCGATGACGGTGCCTACTATGATTCGATGATTGAGATTGACCTTGGTTCCATAGAGCCTATGGCAGCTCTCCCCTTTCACCCCTCAAAGGCATACACT
Source organism: Clostridiales bacterium (assembly GCA_012516225.1). Classification (GTDB taxonomy): domain Bacteria; phylum Bacillota; class Clostridia; order Oscillospirales; family Oscillospiraceae; genus UBA2658. The sequence goes on along the minus strand of JAAYWX010000245.1, from coordinate 3,800 downwards.
ATACGTGAACTGCAGGAAAACGCAGGGGATATTCTTCGTCAGGCTGAAATCGATGCCGAAAAATCGCTCTCAGGCGACATCAGGCTTAAGCTTACCGACAAGCTTAAAAACGGCAAAATAGTTGTCGACCAAGGCATTATCGCCGGCTGCTCCGGAGGAATGTATGACAACATTGCCGCCGCAGCCGCAATACTTGATGGTTTCTCGGCCGGCAGCGGCTATTTCTCCCTCTCCGTCTACCCGCCGAGCATTCCCGTAAACTTGGAGCTTATAAAAAACGGCATCCAGCAGCGTCTTATGGAGAGCGGTGTACTGTTCAAACCCTGTTTCTGCGGTCCCTGTTTCGGTGCTGGAGACGTACCTGCCAACAATGCGCTTTCAATCCGTCACACAACCAGAAACTTCCCGAATCGCGAAGGCTCCAAACCTTCAGAAGGGCAAATTGCAAGCGTCATTCTCATGGACGCTCGCTCCATTGCCGCTACGGCACGCAATCAAGGCGTTCTCACAAGCGCGGCGGATATAGAATACAAAGAACCCACTCCCCGCAGATACGAATTCGACAAGTCTGTTTATGAGAAGCGCGTTTATTTTGGATTCGGCAAGGCTGATGAAAAAGAAGAACTCAAGATGGGTCCTAATATAGCCGAATGGCCTAAAATCCCCCCTCTTTCAGAAAATGCCTTGTTCAGGCTTGCAAGCGTCATACACGACCCAGTTACGACAACGGATGAGCTTATTCCTTCCGGTGAAACATCTTCCTACCGCTCAAACCCGATAAAGCTTGCTTCTTTCACTCTTTCCCGCCGCGATCCGGCTTACGTCGGAAGGGCAAAAGAAACCGCCGCTCTTGAAAAAGCCCGCTTTGAAGGCTCTTTCCCGGACGAGCTTTTGTCCGTAATGAAAAGGTTGGATCTTCCTGCCGATACACTTAAAAACACCTCGGTTTCAAGCGCAATTTTTGCGGAAAGACCCGGTGACGGTTCCGCCAGAGAACAGGCGGCTTCCTGTCAGCGCGTTCTTGGCGGCGGAGCGAATATATGCTATGAATTTGCCACTAAACGCTATCGTTCCAACTGCATAAACTGGGGCATGCTTCCGTTTACTGTTGACAGAAATACCGGTTTTGACTATGAACCGGGTGATTATATCTTTGTCCCTGGAATTAAGCAAGCAGTAATCAGCGGCGCAGAAGATATACCTGCAAAAGTGATTACAAAACATGGTATTTCCGATATAATTCTTCACCTTACCGGTTTAACAGATGATGAAAAGGAAATAATTCTCTGCGGTTGCCTGATGAACTACTATGCCGCCCATAAAAATAATTAGAGGAGAACACAAATGTCAAAAATTCCTATGAACACAATCGTCGAAATGGACGGCGATGAAATGACCCGTGTCCTTTGGAAAATGATAAAGGATGAGTTACTGTCACCTTTTGTAGATCTGAACACTGAATATTATGACCTTGGTCTTTCAAAGCGTGATGAAACAAATGACCAGATAACCATTGATGCCGCAAATGCAATTAAAAAATACCGCATTGGAGTAAAATGCGCCACCATCACTCCTAACGCCCAGCGTGTTGAAGAATATAAGCTTAAGGAAATGTGGAAAAGTCCTAACGGTACGATCCGCGCCATTTTGGACGGTACGGTATTCAGAACCCCTATAGTTACGGAGAGCATCAAGCCCTATGTTATCGGGTGGAAAAAACCCATAACCATTGCCAGCCACGATTATGGAGATGTTTACAAGGCCACTGAATACCGAGTTCCGTGCAAAGGAAAGGCGGAACTGCTTTTCACCGGGGAAAACGGAGAAACTTTCCGCCAGACTATATATGATTTTGAATGTCCGGGTGTTCTTCAAGGGCAGTTTAACAAGGACAGTTCCATAGAGTCTTTTGCCCGTTCCTGTTTTGAATATGCTCTCAGTACAAAGCAGGATTTATGGTTTGCAACAAAAGACACCATATCAAAACAATATGACCAGACATTCAAGCTGATTTTTGCCGATATCTACGAAAAAGAATACAAAGAGTGCTTTGAAAAGGCTGGCATTGAATATTTCTATACGCTTATAGACGATGCCGTCGCGCGTGTTATCCGTTCTGAAGGCGGTTTTATCTGGGCGTGCAAAAATTATGATGGGGATGTCATGAGCGATATGGTTTCCACTGCTTTTGGAAGCCTTGCGATGATGACCAGTGTTCTTGTTTCTCCGGAGGGCAATTACGAATTTGAGGCTGCACACGGTACCATAACCCGTCATTATTACCGCTATCTCAAAGGGGAGAAGACAAGCTCCAATCCGATAGCCACAATATTTGCATGGTCCGGCGCACTTAGAAAACGCGGTGAGATAGACGGCAACGAACCCCTCTCGGTTTTTGCGGATAAACTTGAAAAAGCCTGCCTTGATACCATTGAAAGCGGAGTTATGACCGGCGATCTTGCTGTTCTCTGTGACCGCAAGGATGTTAGAAAAGTAACCACCGAGGAATTTATCTCTGCCATCAGGCAAAACCTTGAACAGCTTCTTTGACAGTATGTCTTATTCGTAAGCGCAAATATAAGTCTGTTTAAAAGCCCGCCGCAACAGGCGGGCTTTTTGCGTCTGCCAATAAGTAAAAGCACTGGATGACTTAAGCCAGACCTGCATTAAACATTATCGACTAACAAGATATAATCTTTGCACCTCTGCCCGTACCAGATAGAGTACAATTAAGTTTGCAATTTAAAATAAGGCATAAAAAATCCATTGGTACTCCGCTAAAATGAATGGTGTCGTGACATTCAGAAAGGAGTTGAAATCCAATAGCTCAAGGAAAGAATACCATAGGACTTACAGATTTGCTACTGAAATGTATTCTGAGCCAGACCCGATACTCGGCATATTTCAGCATATTGTAGTGGCTGTGTGCACAGCTTATGAAGGCGGAGTTTCCGGCATTTTAGGTGCGGAAAAAAACGCCCACAACCTGTTGCGTAACGGATATCGCTGCGGTCGCCGTCCCGGGCGGCTTGATACGCGCATTTGGTAATGTCCCTTCTGGTTCCTAAACTTAGCATTTGCGGATACATTCCATTCTTTGTCACTGAACGAAAACGAAGCGAGGCGCGCTGATTCATGTCATTAAGGAAGCGTTAGTGCAGGGCGAGTCCACTCGGAAGATGAAGAAGCCGGCCCTCAGCCTGGAAATTGAGAACCTGTCCCGGAGTCAGGTCAGTGAAATGGGAAAAGGCCTGAACGAGCAGGTGCAGGACTTTTGAAAGAGCTTTCCCTGTATATTATGGCAGCGGGGCAAGGTGCACTTTATGCGAAATATTCTGATTCATGTGCCGCAAAAGGAGAAAGACACTTCCGCTGCACAGCTAAAGGAAATCCGTCTGGCTCCATCCGCCGACCTGGTCTGCCAGCGTTCAAAACTGCTTTCCGATCAGTATGATAAGCGATTTTCCAAGACCATTTATGTCTTATGGGAAGAGCTGGAGATCCTTTGACTTTCTATGCGTTTTCCGCAACTTGACGTCTGTAAAATCTCCTCCAACAGATACTGTTGCTAAATACAACTTAATTGCTTGAAGTCCCAAAATTGCGAACTTCTCTTGTCGCTGCTCCCTTACCGCGTATAAAAAATACTTGCATATATCGGCGTGCGGTGGTAAAATATCTGTCGTGGCATAATAACGCGGGTGTAGTTCAATGGCAGAACATCAGCTTCCCAAGCTGAATACGTGGGTTCGATAGCCATCACCCGCTCCAAAAGCAAAATCCCTAAAGCTCTTGATAAT
>JAAYWX010000244.1 GCA_012516225.1 Clostridiales bacterium | reverse complement strand
CCTACGATATCGCAAATGAATACCGAGAGCGGCCAGTATTCCGGTTTATCAAGGCGATGCTTTTCCCGTTCCATATAATTTCGGTTATACAACCCGGTGAGGAAATCGTGCTCCCGCAGATACGTGATTTCGTACTCCCTTTCTTTCTGTTCGGTGATATCCAGCACGATGCCCTCGAGCGCTTCTACATTGCCGTTCGCGTCATAAACGCCCTGCCCCAGTTCCAGAACCCATTTATACTCTCCTGATCGTGTGATGATCTTGTATTCGGCCTGGAACCTTCTGCGCTGCGGCAGCACTCTTCCCCATTCTTCCCAGAGGAACTGCCGGTATTCAGGGGCGATGATGTTGTTGAAAGATATGCCCCGGTTGTCGATCAGGCTTTCCGGCTTATATCCCGTCAACGCATAGCAGCCGTCCGACACGAATTCCATTGTCCAGTCGCGGTCATACTTGCAGCGGTAGGCCATGCCGGGGAAATGAGAAAGAAATACCGATTTGCTGCGCTCGCTTTCCCGGAGCGCTTCTTCGGATTTTTTTCGTGCCGAGATATCTTCCAGCAGGCACAGATACATGGATGAGTTATAGGGGGCTCTATCCGAGAAATCCGCTACCCGCACATGGGCCCAGATAGTGGAACCGTCCGGCTTCATCAGCCGTTTTTCTATGGAATACGAATGGATTTCGCCTTTGGCGAAGCGCTCATAAAAAGGCCGTTCTTTCTCGAGGTCTTCCTTATGGGTAATCTCCGACCAGGTCAGGTGCATCAGTTCCTCTTCGCTTCTGCCCAGTATGGCTTTTGCCGTCGGGTTGATGCTGAGGCTTTTGGCGAAAGTCTCTATTTCCTTGCCTTCCCTTAATATAATACCGACCGGAACCTGCTCAAAGATGTTGCGGTACAGCGCCTCCCGAAAAGCCAGGCTTTCCCAGTCTTTTTTGAGCTTTTTATATCTTTGCCAGAGGCTGAAAAGCGCAAGCACGAATATGATGAAGACCACGGTGACAATGATGTCGGGAATCATTTTGGCCCAAAGCTTATCCCGCCAGGCGGCAGCGGGGTAATTCACCACCAGAACGGCGATGGCCTTATCGGTGACCGGGTCTTTAATATGCGCCGTCGCTCTGATCCAGGCGCCCCATTGGTTTTCGAAAGGCTGGGTCAATGCGGGGCTGTCGTTTTGGAAAACAGGGGCGTAGTTGAAATTCTTTCCGTTGATGCCCACCTGGTCGGGCAGGGGATAGACAGCGGACAAGTTTGGGTTGGAGTCGGCCAGGCTGAAGAATCCTCCATCTTTCTCATAAACAATATTAGCATAGTAAACTGATTTGGATTTTTCGACCAGCCTCACCAAACTTTCTTTAAGAAGCCTGTAAACAGATGTTTTCTGATCCTCCGGATTTTGTAACAGTGTAGCGATGTGGCTGGCAGGCAAAAGATCAGCTGCCGATTGTGCAAGCTGTAACGCTTCGGATTCGGCTGATTGCTGGTATCTATTCCAGGCATGGTACAAATAGTAACCTGCCAGTGTGACAGTGATTAATGCGAAAATAACTGCCATTATCATGGCGCGTATTTTTAATTTGCCAGATGCAGGCTTTGTTATTGTATTCACTGTAATCATCATATTCCTCCGCTAACGGGATAAGCTTCCTATCCTTCCACCTCCAAAATTCCAAATGTGCCATATGTGGACGTCCTTCCCGCTAAATATTGCGCGAATGGACCTGCTATGATGTCCCAAAGGTATTGCACATTCTGTTAATGTTTATCGGCATTTAGACGATAATATTTAGTGAAACCGGGAATTCAATAACAAATGTCGTTAATTTTTGAAAATATGTGCCACATTTAAATATGAAAAAGAGGTGGGTATGTTGGCCGAAATACAGGAACTACAATTTGAAGATGTATCGGATTCAATGAAAGGCAGATACCTCACATTTGCGTTGGGGAATGAAGTCTTCGGCATCAGTATTAATTATGTCAGAGAAATCATCGGCATACAGCCGATTAACCCGATACCGGAAGCTCCGGAGCATATCAGGGGGCTTATTAACCTTCGGGGAAAAGTGTTTCCGGTTATTGATATGCGCCTCAAGTTTAAGAAGCCGCCAGAACCCTATACTGACAGGACTTGCATTATCGTTATTGATACCCAAGAGAACTCCGTCGGGCTTATTGTTGACAGGGTGGCGGAGGTACTGACGCTGAAAGATGAGGATATAGCGCCGCCGCCCGCAGCCTGGACGGGGCCGGGCAGGCGGTACCTCAGCGGCGTCGGCAAACGGGACGAGCATATCATACTGCTTCTT
>JAAYWX010000243.1 GCA_012516225.1 Clostridiales bacterium | reverse complement strand
GATCTCAAGCTTTTCCTGTGTGATTTCCCCAAGAATGCGAACGGCAAGTCCGGGACCGGGGAAGGGCTGACGGTTGACAAGTTCATCCGGAAGACCAAGCTTTCTGCCAAGAGCCCTGACTTCATCTTTTAAAAGACCTCTCAGCGGTTCGATAAGCCCGTCAAAACCTATGTTTTTCGGAAGTCCGCCGACATTGTGGTGGCTTTTTATAGTTGCGGTTGTGCCGCCTCCGGACTCCACAATGTCGGGATATATTGTTCCCTGCGCAAGGAAAGGAATATCGCCGAGCTTCTTTGCCTGTTCCTCAAAAACGGCAACAAATTCTTTCCCTATAATTTTTCGCTTTGTTTCGGGATCCGTAACGCCTTTCAGCTTTGAAAGGAAGCGTTCAGCGGCGTTTACCCTGATAAAATTAAGCTGTCTGCCTTTAAATACAGACTCGATTTTGTCCCCCTCATTTTTTCTCATAAGGCCGTGGTCTACAAAAACGCAGGTGAGATTACCGGGGACGGCTTTTTCGATAAGTGCTGCGCAGACGGAAGAATCCACTCCGCCGGAAAGGGCAAGCAGAATTTTCTTTCCGTTTGAACGGCTGCGGATTTCCTGAACTGCATACTCAAGATAATCGTCGATATTATAATCTCCCTTTGCGCCGCAGATTTTATAAAGAAAATTACGCAGCACATCCGTCCCTTGGTCAGTATGCCGCACTTCAGGGTGGAACTGCACGGCGTACAATTTCTTCTCCGCATATGCGCAGGCGGCATTTTTGCATCTTGTAGTGGAAGCAATGCATATAAATCCTTCGGGCAAATCCTTTACAATATCGCCATGACTCATGAGAGTTAGGCACTTTTCTGACAGTCCGTCGAAAAGTGCGTTTTCCGTAATAAGACTTGTGCGTATCCGACCGTATTCTCCGCCGCTCAGACCGGGCGCAACTTTCCCGCCGAGAGTGTGGCACATTAGCTGCATTCCATAGCATATCCCGAGAACGGGAATGCCGAGAGAAAAAATGGCGGGGTCGCACTTGGGGGCATCCTCACCGTAAACGCTTTTCGGGCCGCCGGTGAGTATAATCCCTATAGGGGCGATTTCTTCAATCTCTTTTGCGCTTATGCTGCCGGGTTTTATTTCCGAATATACAGAAAGCTGTCTGACGCGAGAAGCAATAAGCTCTTTATACTGCCCGCCGAAATCAAGAACCAATACCGTTTCGTTTTTCATCTGAACCTTCCTTAATAAAGCGATATTTTTCAAAGAAAATCATGCCGCAGCGAGAAAGTGAACGGCTATTTATTCATTATACTACTTTTTTTTACAAAATTAAACCCGATAATGTTATAAATTTGTTTGTGAAGGTGTTTTTACGCTTCGCTGTAGCAAAATGTATAAAACGCACGGTTTTGCAATACATCTAATATGGTGTGTTTTGTCTAATACGCATACTGATAATTCTATTGTTTGGAGGTTTTGACAGTTGAATTATATAAGTTCCGGTGCTAATATAGGTTAAATATTTTATATAAAATTATTTATATATATGAGGGGAAAGATGACAGAAGATTTTGAGGAACTTTACCGCTATCTTCGCCTTGCACACTACAAAAATCTTTTTGCGACAATACGTGAAAAACCGGGAAGTCTTAGTGCGACGGAGGCTTTCTCGGCGGAAGTTATTTATCTTCTTGGCGAGCCTACAGTCGGGGAATTTGCCGATTTTATCGGCATATCGCAGCCTAATGCGTCATACAAAGTTAATGCTCTTGTTGCAAAAGGATATATTACGAAAGAATCACGCGAATCAGACAAGCGCGAATGCCGCCTTATAGTAACCCAAAAATTCCGCGATTATTACGGCAACCAAGTACCTGATATTTCCGGGGTTACCGGGGAGTTTTCAGATGAGGAGAAGTCTGTCTTGAGAAAGATGTCGCAGAGAATTGCGGAAGAGCTTAAGTCCTCTGTTGGGGCGGGAAATAATAGGTCAAGTTAAAGGAGAACAGTAATGGATATTTTTGAAAAATGTGAACAAAGATCGCGCGTAGACGAAGCACGCGAAAGGAACGTGTATCCCTATTTTCATGCCCTGCAATCCCGTCAGGACATAGAGGTTATCATGGAGGGAAAGCGCCGGATAATGCTTGGTTCCAATAACTACTTGGGATTAACTATAAATCCCAATGTTATTGAAGCGGGAATAAAGGCGCTGGAAAAATACGGGACAGGTTGCAGCGGCTCCAGATTTTTAAATGGAACGCTTAATATGCACCTGGAGCTTGAGGAAGAGCTTGCGGACTTCCTCGGAAAAGAGGATGTCGTAACTTTTTCGACGGGATTTCAATCCAACCTTGGCATAATAAGTGCCATTGTCGGACGTACAGATTATGTGATCTGCGACAAAGAAAATCACGCGAGCATTTATGACGGCTGCAAGCTTAGCTATGGTAAAATGTTGCGGTATAAACACAACGATATGGCAGATCTTGAACGTATGCTTAACAGTGTTCCGGCAACTTCCGGAATACTGATAGTGACGGACGGCGTCTTCAGCATGGGAGGAGACATTGCAAATCTGCCCGAGATAGTAAGACTTGCTAAAAAGTACGGCGCGCGGGTAATGGTTGACGATGCTCACGCCCTCGGAGTTATAGGCGAAGGCGGGCGTGGTACGGCAAGCTATTTCGGACTTGAGGATGAAGTGGATATTTATATGGGAACATTTTCAAAATCCCTCGCAAGCCTTGGCGGATATATGGCTACGACGAAAAAAGTTGCGGAATATGTACGCCATAACTCAAGGCCATTTATCTTCTCGGCGTCCATGACTCCGGCAAGCTGCGCCTGCGCACTTGCATCCCTGCGCGAACTGAAGGCTCACCCAGAACTTGTCGAAAGACTTTCCGCAATATCGCAATATGTAAGAGACGGACTGACCGCGCGCGGCATAAAGCACCGAGAAACGAAAACGCCCATAATTCCGATATACACTTACGAAACCTTCCGGACGCTCGGTATAGCAAAGGATCTTTACGACGAAGGAGTATATGTAAATCCGGTGCTACCCCCTGCGACACCGCCGACGGAATGCCTTCTCCGTACAAGCTATATGGCCTCTCACACAGAAGCTGTACTTGACGAAGCCATGGATATAATCAAGGAGGTATTGAGCAGGAGCAAATGGGAAATGTAGCCGTGATAACCGGTGGCAGCAGCGGAATCGGAAAGAGCACCGCAGAATTGTTCGCCCGGAAAGGATATTCTGTGTACGAACTTAGCCGCACCGGAAAAAGTGAAAACGGGGTTATACATATAACAGCTGACATAACAAAACCGGAAGATGTCAGGACCGCCATGAAGGAGGTTTATGACAGGGAAGGGCGAATAGACATCCTGATAAACAACGCAGGGATGGGAATTTCCGGAGCTGTTGAGTTTACGGAGATAGAACAGGCGCACAAGATATTTGACGTAAACTTTTTCGGTGTATTCCTGTGTTGCAGGGAAGCTCTCCCGTATCTTCGGATGACGCAAGGTTCACGCATTATTAACCTGAGTTCGGTTGCTGCGCAGATATCCATTCCGTTTCAGGCCTTTTATTCTGCCACGAAGGCCGCCGTTAATTCTCTTACGCTTGCGCTGTCAAACGAAGTCCGTCCTTTCGGTATAAAGGTAAGCGCCGTTATGCCGGGGGATGTGCACACAGGTTTCACTGCTGCTCGCGAAAAAAATGAGGAAGGCAACGAACTTTACTGTGATGCTATAAGAAGAGCGGTTTCGGCGATGGAAAAGGACGAGCTTTCCGGCATGGCGCCGGACTATATAGCCTCGCTCATT
>JAAYWX010000242.1 GCA_012516225.1 Clostridiales bacterium | reverse complement strand
GTATATGCGTTCAATGCCTGCCGCGGCGGAGGATTTTTGAAGAATACGGTATCATATATAAAATGTCGTTTTTCCGGAATGGAACTGACATCTGCTGCGGGAGCAGATATAAATGAAGAATATCTGCGTAAGAAAACCGAAGAGGCGGCAAAACAGGTAAGTCTTGCCCTTATGAACTCCAGCATTCATATAGGGGAGGACAGCGTTTCCGTAATAAAAGGCGCAAACGCAGTTGAAATTGATGCAGATGCCCTTTATGAAACGGTAAAATCTGCTTTGATTGAAGGAAATTATAATGAAATAAAATACACTCCGGAGCTAAACAGCGGAGAAAACGACGAGCTTGACCTTAAAAATCTTTATGACACCATATATAGGGAGCCGCAAAATGCCGTATATGATCCTGAAACAAAGCAGGCAACGCAGCATGTCACCGGCCGAAGCTTTGACATGGATAATGCAAAAAGGCTTTGGAACGAAGCTCAAAACGGAGATGAAGTGGTAATTCCTCTTATACTCACAGAACCTGAAATAACCACTGAAAAGCTGAACTCAATGCTTTTTGCAGACCTGCTTTCACAAAAGAGCACATCTTTAAACGGTAGTTCTGCTGCACGAATAAATAATATAACGAAAGCAGCCGCGGCCATAAACGGAAAAGTTCTAAATCCGGGTGAAGAATTTTCATATAATGAAGCTCTCGGCCAGCGCACAAAAGCTGCGGGATATCAACCAGCAGGGGCATATTCCGGCGGAAAAGTTGTCACGGAAATCGGTGGCGGCATATGTCAGGTTTCCTCAACGCTGTATTATTGTACCCTTATTGCAAATCTTGAGATAACGGAAAGAGTCTGCCACTATTTTGGGGTAAGTTACCTGCCTGCCGGGCTTGATGCTACCGTAAGCTGGCCCACGCCGGACTTTAAGTTTAAAAACAACAGCAATTATCCCGTCAAAATATCGGCGAATGTCGACAAAACCGCAAATGCGGTCGTTGTGAAGCTTTATGGTTCCAATCCCGATGGCATAAAAGTTGAGATGACTACCGAAACATGGAAAACATCCGACGGATATGGAGCTTTGTCCTATCGCTGGGTTTACGACAAAAACGGGAAACTGATAAGCAAAAAGGAAGAGGCGCGCAGTATATATCATTATCATGTGGAGGAAAGCCCCAGCCCGAGTCCATCGCCGAGTCCTTCGCCGTCCCCATCTCAGAGCGTTTCCCCGTCTCCGGCTCCTTCACCTTCCGGACCGGTTACCCCTTCACCTTCCGAATCGGTTGACCCTTTGCCGAGCATTCCGGAAACACCTGTTTGGTCTCCAGAAATTTCGTATACACCCTGACTTGCATAAAGATTTTTTGATAAAGACGCAGGGGCTTAGCCTTGCGCTTTAAAATACAGGAGGAAAGAAAAATGAGTAAAGGAACATTCTACATCACCACACCGATCTATTATCCATCGGACAAACTGCACATCGGACATGCTTACTGCACTGTTGCAACGGATACAATTGCCCGCTATAAGCGAATGTGCGGCTATGATGTTATGTTCCTTACAGGTACGGATGAACACGGGCAGAAAATAGAAGAAAAGGCAAAGGCAAAAGGAGTTTCCCCAAAACAGTTCGTCGATGAAATCGTAGAAGGAAAAGGCGGAATTTTGGATCTGTGGAAGCTCATGAACATTTCAAACGATCGATTTATCCGCACAACCGACGATTACCATGTTGAAGCAATCCAAAAAATTTTTAAGCAGATGTACGACAAAGGAGACATTTATAAAGGCTCGTACAATGGGAAATACTGCACTCCGTGCGAGAGCTTTTGGACGGACAGCCAGCTTGTGGACGGTAAATGCCCCGACTGCGGACGTGAAGTTCACGATGCCGAGGAAGAGGCGTATTTTTTCCGCCTTTCGAAATACGCTGACAGGGTGCAGACCCTTCTTGAAACGCCGGGTTTCCTTGAACCGGCTTCCCGCGTCAACGAGATGATAAATAACTTTATAAAACCCGGACTGGAAGACCTGTGCGTTTCCCGTACAACCTTTAAATGGGGAATACCTGTTGATTTCGACCCGGGACATGTCGTATATGTTTGGGTTGACGCCCTTTCAAACTATATAACGGCACTTGGCTATGCAAACGGCAGATATGATGATTTTGATAAGTTCTGGCCTGCAGATGTGCATATGGTCGGCAAAGAAATTGTCCGTTTTCACTCTATTATCTGGCCTGCAATGCTTATGAGTTTGGATTTGCCGTTGCCCAAAAAAGTTTACGGACACGGATGGCTACTGATAGACGGCGGCAAGATGTCTAAGAGCAAGGG
>JAAYWX010000241.1 GCA_012516225.1 Clostridiales bacterium | reverse complement strand
ATGGAAATTTGTGTAATTGCGGAAGCCTGTTCCTGTGCCTGAGAAGCAATTGTTTCGACAATCTTTTCGACTTCAGCAGACTTTGCGGCGGCCTCCGTAAATCCTGCGCTTGTCTTGTTCACAAGTTCCGTACCCTTTTCAACTGCGGATATTGAGCTTTCTATCAGCAAAGTGGTATTTTTTGCCGCTTCAGCCGATTTCTGCGACAGGTTGCGCACTTCGTCAGCAACAACCGCAAATCCTTTTCCTGCCGAACCGGCTCTTGCTGCCTCCACCGCGGCGTTTAGGGCAAGTATATTGGTTTGGAAGGCTATATCGTCTATAGCTTTTATAACTTTGCTGATATTCTTCGATGTCGCGGATATTTCGTCCATCGCCTGGCGTGAAAGCTCCATATCCATGACGCTGCTTTGCATAATCTCTTCCGCGGAATGTGAAAGCTGTCTTGCTTTTTCCGCATCCTGAGCGTTTTCTTTTACCCTGCTGGACACTTCCGCTATTGACGCAGAAAGCTCCTGTATGCTGCTTGCCTGCTCTGTAGCTCCCTGTGCCAAAGTCTGAGCGCCGGAACTGACCTGTGAGGCGCCGGCTGACACCTGATCCGCGACCTGAAGAATGCTGCGGAAAGAAGTCGTCAGACCTGACTTCAGCTTTCTGAACGATGTGAGGATGTTCTCATAATCGCCCACATATTTTTCCGGAACAGCGGATGAAACATCAAAATTGCCGTTTGACATTTCCGTCAGAAGGTAGTCTATATCTTTTATAATGGCACTGTTGTTTTCAATAGAGCGTCTTGTCGACTTTTTAAGGCTGTCAAGTTCCAAAGACGTTGTAACGACTTCCGGCATGGGAGCCGTCACATCTCCGTCCGCAAAATCATTAAGCCTGTTCATAATCGCGGTTATCGGAACGGACAGCTTTCTTGTAAATCCGAAAGTTACAAATGTGCCTATTATGGTCATCAACACAAGAATCGCCAGAGAAATATAAATTGCGCGGTAAACAAAGTCTGTAAAATCATGCACCGGCGCGCCCACATACATGCTCCATCCGTCTGACCCGGGAATCGGAGCGTAAGTGACAAATTTCTTTACTCCTTTGTATTTGTACATGTCAAACCCTGTTTCTCCTGCCATGCCCTTCTTCGTTACTTCCGCAAGCGAAACAAGGCTTTTGTCAGACTTTGACATCTCTATGTAATTTTCTTTATTAAGAACACACTGAAGATCCGGATCGGCAATGTCGACGCCTCGTTTATCTATGATAAACGCAACCGAAGTTTTGCTTACCTTTATGTTTTCAACTATGCTGTTTATTTTTTCTTGTTTTACTAAAAAATTTACAACTCCGACAACGGATGATCCTGTCTCACCGTTTTCCCAGACCGGTGTGGAAAGGTTCAAAATAAGGTTCCCGCCTGCGTCTTTCTCCGGCGAAGAAACAAAGGTTTCTCCTTTTATAGCGTTTTGGAAAAACTCATATGAAGAGCAGTTTTTCCCGTCCGAAATTCGTACACCATCCGCGGTATAAAATTCGATGCCAGTAAGGGCATAGTGTTCAGCTTTTTTATCAAGATAATCTTGTTTTTCTTCAGGCGATGCGGTTTCACTGTATAGAACGGCCGCCGATGATATTTCCTGTGCCAGGCAGGCAAACCTGTTCAGTTCCTTAGTTACGGCCTGTGCTGAAATAGATGCTGTTGCCGCCATGGATTTTTTAAGACAATCCTCTGCGCTTTTATATGACAAAATTCCGGCAAGAGTTCCGAATATTAAAGATATGACAATTATCATTACGACATCCGGAATGAGAATCCTCACCCCCAAAGACAGCTTTTTCTTTTCTTTTGCCGCTTTACCCATTTACAAGCACCTCTTCTTTTTTACTTACTTTTTCTTACTGTTAGACCGCTTTTCGATGTGTCGGGGCCGTCAAATCGTTTGCTAAAGGATTTTTGTCGGAAAAACGTATAAATTGTAATAAATTGTCTAACTATAATAATCCAACTTTTTCAGCAATAATCAAGAGTTAAATTATAGTAAATTATAATTTTGTTAACATTTCCAATTTATTGGGTGTGATTTTATTCAAAAATGTGTTTATTTTCACATTTTTGAATTGATTAATATTTTTTACATTGGCATTATCTGCACATTATAAAAAAGCCTGCCGGCTGCGGCAGGCTTTTGCTCTTTATTAAAGCGTACGGCTTTTTCCAGACGTTTCCGCCCTCATTGTTATCTTGTAATAGATTATAAAAGCAATTGAAGTCATCGTCCATGTTACGGGGTATGTCATAATGGTTGTCATAAGGACAGGTTTCATTGGTACAACTCCGTATAACCATACCACACGCATAAGACAGATACCTGCAAATGTAATAAGCATAGGTACAAAAGAATGTCCCATTCCCCTCAGCGCACCCGTCAGCACTATTACGAATATGAACAGCAGGTAGCACGGAATGAGAAAACGCTGTATCTTAAGCGCTATTGCAACGACCTCCGGATCGTCCGTAAAAAGTTTAAACAGTATTTCGCCGAATCCGATAAGAAATGTTCCCAGAACTACTGAAACCCCTGCACAGATAAGAAGGCATACTCTCGTGCTTTTTCTAACTGCCGAAAGCTTTCCGGCACCATAATACTGTCCGGAAATTGATGTAATCGCTATACCGAAAGACTCCAACGTCATCCAGAAAAGCGCATCCACCTTGCTGTACGCCGACATTGCGGCTATAGTGTTCGTTCCAAACCTGTCTATTATCGCTTGAATCAATATGTTTGAAAAAGAATACAAAACCTGCTGCATTGCTTCTGGAATACCTATCCGGAGCATACGTTTCAAAATTCCAAAATGAAACCGTATTTTCTTTATATGCAGCCGGTACTCCTCCGGAAGCCTGCACAGTTCCCGTATAATAAGAACAGCGCTGAAAACCTGAGAGCCTACGGTAGCCAAGTCAGCTCCCTCAACGCCCATCTTAACCCAGTAAATCAGCACAAAGTCAAGGACAATATTGGCAGCACAGCCTGCTACCAAAAAATAGAATGGATGTTTTGAGTCGCCAAGAGCCCTTAATACGGACGCTCCCAGATTATATACGGTTATAAATATTGTCCCGCTGAAATAAATGTTAAGATATTTTTTTCCAAGCTCGTAGATCTCGCCATGGGCATCCATGCTTCTCAATAGAGCCGGCGTAAACATAAATCCGGCGGCAGTCAGTAAAAGTCCGCTTACAACCGCTATCGCAAGGGCTGTATGTATCGCTTTGCCTACTTTTTTCCCAATATTTGCCCCGAAAAACTGAGCTATAATAACCGATGAACCCGCGGCAAGTTCAACAAATACTCCGATCAGCAGATTGACAATCTGCGAACATGGACCGCCTACAGCCGCCAGAGCGCTCTTTCCTACAAATCTGCCTACGAAAATAGCGTCTGCCGTATTATAAAGCTGCTGAAAAAAAGTGCCGAGCCAGATAGGGAGTACGAACAGAATAAGCTGCTTTGCTATGCTTTTTGTTGTCAAGTCGCAGTTGTTGATATTCATTTGTTTTTCCCCCCTTCACTAATGTCCGCGGTATGCAGATATTTTGATATTTTTTGATTATATATAAAAATCAAAAGGCAAACAAGGGCAAATATAAACCTTGTT
>JAAYWX010000240.1 GCA_012516225.1 Clostridiales bacterium | reverse complement strand
ATATTATAAGGACCGAGAAACTTGCAAGGCAGGAAAACGGCGGCAAGGATGGCGCGGAGCTATTGGAAATTGCCGAAAAACTGCGTCAGAGCAAGGGGTATGGAGGGTAAAGAAATGGCCGCAAAGGAAAATGAAGAACTGAAGAAAAAACAAAAAGCCGCAGCCGAAGCAGAGACTGCCGAGCAAAATGAAAACGGTGCCGCGCCGGAAAAATCCAGCGAGGAATGTCTGCGTGAACTGATAGAAAAAGGAAAGAAAACCGGAAAACTAACCGCCAAGGAACTGCTTGACGTACTTGAAAATCTTAATCTTGATGCTGAGCAGATAGACAGATTTTACGATACGCTTGAGAACTTGGGCATTGAAACGGCGGGAGAGGACTATCTGCGCCCGATCGATGAGGAAGCGCTTCCCGAACTTGAAGAGCTTGAAGAACTTGAGGAAGTCACAGATGAAGAACTTGCAAATACCGATGCTCTTGCCGATTCATTTGCAACTGATGATCCGGTACGCATGTACCTCAAGGAAATCGGAAAGATTCCCCTGCTGACGCCGGAAGAAGAAGTTGATTTGGCAATTAGAATGTCTATGGGGGATGAAGAGGCCAAGCGCCGTATGGCAGAAGCTAATCTGCGTCTTGTGGTCAGCATAGCGAAGCGGTATGTGGGACGCGGAATGCTGTTCCTCGACCTTATTCAGGAAGTAAATCTGGGACTTATCAAGGCTGTTGAAAAGTTTGACTATACGAAGGGATATAAATTCTCGACCTATGCCACATGGTGGATACGTCAGGCGATTACAAGAGCCATTGCCGACCAGGCAAGGACGATTCGCATACCCGTCCATATGGTTGAAACGATAAACAAGGTTATACGGGTTTCGCGCCAGCTTCTGCAGGAACTTGGGCATGATCCGACACCTGAGGAAATTGCGGAGGAGAGGGGGATGCCCGTAGATAAAGTGCGGGACATTCTCAAAATTGCGCAGGAGCCGGTTTCTCTTGAAACGCCCATAGGCGAAGAGGAAGACAGCCACCTCGGCGATTTTATTCCGGATGAGGACGCTTCCGAACCAAGCGAAGCAGCATCTTTTACGCTTCTGAAAGAACAGCTCATGACGGTGCTGTCAACGCTCACTCCGCGTGAAGAAAAAGTTCTGCGCCTGCGTTTCGGAATTGAAGACGGCAGAACGCGCACGCTTGAAGAGGTTGGAAAAGAGTTTAACGTTACCCGTGAACGCATACGCCAGATTGAGGCAAAGGCGCTCCGCAAACTGCGCCATCCTTCGCGTTCCAAAAAACTCAGGGATTTTCTCAATTGATGCTATACACTATTTGACATTCTAACAAGTAAAACGGCAGCAGAACTTTAAACTTAAAAAGTTCGGCTGCCGTTTTTGTGCATGATACAATATTCAAAATAGTGCTTATATGCTATAATGTAAAAATATACAGCTTGATTTCTGGATTTAATAAGATACAGGATTGAGCGGACAGCGCAAAGGGCGGACAGTTATGAGAATATCGGATACAGAGGACAAGTGTATGGAACGCATTTTGATTGTAGATGATGAGAAGGAAATTGCGGATTTGGTTGAGGTGTACCTTCTCAACGAGAACTATGAGGTAAGAAAATTTTATAATGCTTCAGGAGCTTTGAAATGTATTGAGTCGGAGGATATCAGCCTTGCCATTCTTGATGTAATGCTGCCAGATATGGACGGTTTTTCCCTTTGCAAAAAGATTCGGGAAAACCACTTGTTCCCAATTATCATGCTTACAGCGAAAGTTGAAGACATGGACAAGATAATGGGTCTTACTCTGGGGGCGGACGATTATATGACCAAGCCTTTTAATCCGCTGGAGCTTATAGCCAGAGTAAAAACACATCTGCGGCGATGCAACCGCTACAACCTTGCCCAAAGTACTTTGCATGATTTCAAAGAATATGATTTTTCCGGGCTTTATATATGCTGGGAAACACATAGATGTACGCTTTACGGGGAAGAACTTCAGCTGACGCCCATAGAATTTTCGATTTTATGGTATCTGTGCGAGCACAGGGGGGCTGTTGTTTATTCGGAGTAACTGTTTGAGGCAGTCTGGGGAGAAAAGTATTTTGACAGTAACAATACGGTTATGACCCATGTGGCAAGACTGAGGGAAAAAATGCACGAACCGAGCAGAAACCCCAAATTTATCAAATCAGTCTGGGGGGTGGGTTATACAATTGCGTAAGAGAAACGATACGATAACGGCTGATATTTTCCGCATGGCTCTCGGGCGACTTATAGCGGCGGAGGCTATATATGCGGCGGCGCTTGTGGTTTTATATTTCGGCGGATACTGGGCTTGCAGCAGGCTAACTACCTGGCAGGGAAACGAGTGGTTTTACAGACTTATGCATATCATATCTCCTATGGCAGTTTTACTCGTGATCTGGATTACAGGGGCTGTTTTGATTGTTTTTTTGCATCTTTACCGTATGGCACGTTATTTTCAGGATATGACTTCAGCTCTTGGAACACTTGTAACCGAGGACGATACGCCGATAACTCTTCCGACTCCGCTTAAACAGGCTGAAATTCAGATGAACAGGCTTAAAAATGAGTCAATAAGAAATGCAAGAGCTGCAAAAGAAGCGGAACAGAGGAAGAACGATCTTGTGGTTTATCTTGCTCATGATTTGAAAACTCCACTCACCTCTGTAATAGGATATCTTACGCTGCTTTGCGATGAAAAAGATATTTCAACCGAGCTGCAGGCCAAATATATGGGAATAGCCTTGGACAAGGCTCAGAGACTTGAGGAACTGATAAATGAATTTTTCGATATTACAAGATTCAGTCTTACAAATTTAACTCTTGAAACTGAAAAGGTTAATCTTACCCGAATGCTGGAGCAGATTACTTTTGAATTTAATCCTATGATGGCGCAAAAGGAACTTGAATGGCATTTAAACCTGCCACCGAATATGGAAATTGTCTGTGACCCCAATAAACTTGAAAGAGTATTTGACAATCTTATACGAAACGCCGTAAATTACAGCTATCCGAGAGGCACAATTTCCGTCGATGCTAAGTGCGTGAATGATGCCGTAGTACTCCGGTTTGAAAACAAAGGGAGAACAATTCCAGAGGAAAAGCTCGGCAGATTGTTTGAACAGTTTTACCGTCTGGACTTTTCACGATCAAGCTCAACTGGAGGAGCGGGTCTTGGGCTTGCAATCGCCAAAGAAATCGTTTCCCTGCACGGCGGGACCATAAAAGCGGAAAGTTATGACGAAAAGGTGATATTCACCGTTTTTCTTCCAAAGGACTGTAAGAAAATCGTATGATTTTTGTTGTAAAGCCGTTATAAATTCTAAAGCAAAATCAAATACTTCCGGCTCTCTGCCCTGATACTATTAAACGTACAAGGCAGGGAGCTTTTTAT
>JAAYWX010000239.1 GCA_012516225.1 Clostridiales bacterium | reverse complement strand
GGACAGGGACCTGCTCCGTATTCTGCGGAAAACAATAACTCCGGTGCCGGCAGCGGAAAGAGCGAAAACAATAACTCCGGTACAGGCAGCGGAAAGAGCGAAAACAATGCCAATACGGGCACTCAGGCAGGAACTGCCGATGAAACTATGACCGATACAGGAGAAGTCCTGGAATAGTATGCAATTTTTCTTTATTTTTTCGGAATACTGTGGTAAAATAACAAAACGGATACTTATGACAAGCGTCTGACCGTAAGGAGGATAAACAAATGGCTGATAATTATATAACCACAGAAACCGAAAAAGGGAAAATTAACATATCAGAAGATGTAATCGCCGTCATGGTCGGTGCGGCAATTACCGAGGTTGAGGGAGTAGACGGGCTTGCCAATACGGTAGGAAATGACATACTTGAGTTTATCGGCAAGAAGAACCTTTCCAAGGGTGTTAAAGTTACGCTTTTGGAAGACCATATTACCGTCGACGTGCTCATATTGGTTACATTCGGATGTGTTATAACAGATGTTGCCAAGAAAGTACAGCTTGCGGTTTCAAATGCGCTTGAGGCCATGACTGGGCTGTCTTCAACTGTAAACGTCCATGTGAGCGGCGTTTCATTCCCTAAGAACAAGCAATGATTTGTTTGGAAAGCGGGGCAATTTGCAGCCGCTTTCCAATTATTTGCTTTAAATTGCGCTTTTGATAATTATTTTTGGAGGAGCAGAGAACATGACCAGAACGGCGGCAAGAGAGATAGCGGTTCAGATAGGGTTCAGCCTTGCCGATAATGCGGAGAACGTGCAGGAAGTGCTTGATGCATTTTTGGATAAAGAGTACTTTGAAACATTAGCCGGGGAGGACGAGCTTTTTGCGGAATATCCCGGGAAAAGGCAGCTTGATTATATCAGAAAAATTGTTGAGGGTACGGCAGAGCACAGGGCAGAGCTTGACGGATATATCGAAAAGTATGCAAAGGGCTGGAAGCTGTCGCGCATTTCTCGAATTGCTCTCTCAATACTTCGTACCGCAATGTTTGAAGTGCTGTATATGGATGATGTTCCGGACAGCGTTGCAATAAACGAGGCCGTCGAGCTTTCCAAAGGCTATGAGGAACAGGAAACCGTGGCTTTCATAAATGGGATTCTCGGCTCTTTCATGCGCAATGAGCGGGGGACGGAAGTGCTTTCAGAACGCGAACAGGATTTTAATGAATATAATGACAGCGAGGCAAACGAAGAAACCACCGCTCCAAGCGAAGGATCGGAGGCAAACTGACATATGGATCTCTCCGTTTTATCCGTTACTGAACTAAATATGCACATAAAAGACTTGCTGGACAGCGACGTGCTTCTTATGGGCCTTGCCGTTAAAGGTGAGCTTTCAAATTACAAAATCTACCCTTCAGGGCATCATTATTTCACGTTAAAAGACGCGGAAAGTTCCATAAGATGCGTAATGTTTAAAGGAAACGCCTCAAAGCTGCGGTTCAGACCCGACAACGGGATGGTCGTAACAGCGGTGGGGCGCGTAACTGTTTTTCCGAGGGACGGTGCCTATCAGATCTACTGCTCAGATCTTTTACCGGAAGGTATGGGTGATTTGCACATAGCTTTCGAACAGCTTAAAGAAAAGCTTTCCAAAGAGGGGCTGTTTGATGTTTCCCATAAAAAGCCTATTCCTAAATTTCCTGAAACTATAGCGGTGATAACGTCGTCGGCGGGGGCAGCGGTCAGAGATATAATACGCGTTTTGGGAAAGCGCTGGCCCATGGCGAAGGTCGTTATACTTCCGGTGCGTGTTCAGGGGGTTGAAGCTCCGCCGGAAATTGCAGGGGCTATGCGGTACGCAAATAAATATAAGGTTGCTGACATCATCATAACGGGTCGAGGTGGCGGCTCAATTGAGGATTTGTGGGCTTTCAACGATGAAAAAGTTGCGCGTGCGATATATGATTCCGAGATACCGGTTATATCGGCGGTAGGACATGAACCGGACGTTACCATAGCCGACTATGTCGCAGATCTTAGGGCGGCAACTCCATCCAATGCAGCAGAGCTTGCGGTGCCGGATCAGAGCGAACAGCGGGAGATGCTATACTCGGCGGAAGCACGCGCGCTGCACGCGATGAGAAAAAAACTTTCGGAGTTTAAACTGCGACTTTCGGACATTGCTTCACGCCGCGTGATGAAAAACCCCACGGCTTATATCGATCAGAAAAGACTTGAACTTGACAGTGTTGGCAATTCGCTTATATCAAGATATGAGAGGATAATAAATTTAAAAAAGCAGGAATATGTACGCTATGCCGCGGCTTTGGATGCACTCAGCCCGCTTAAAGTGCTGGGAAGGGGTTATGCCATTGCGACAGATGAAAGCGGAAAGACTATAAGCTCGGCCGACTCCGTTCAAATAGGAGACAGGATAAACATAAGCTTCAGCAGAAGCAGTCTGAAGTGTACCGTTAATGATGTTGCGGCAGGCGTATGATTTGGAGGAAGACCCTATGGCACAGGAAAAAATGACATTTGAACAATCTATGGAACGGCTGAACGCTATAGTCAGGCAACTTGAAAAAGGGGAAGCACCGCTGTCAGAATCTCTTGCACTTTTCGAAGAAGGAACGGCGCTGATTGCCGCCTGCGGAAAGATGCTTGATGAGGCTGAACAGAAAGTGGTTATGCTCAGAAAAGGAGAGAACGGGGAACCTGTAGAAATGCCTTTTGAGGGCGGTGAGTAATATGTATCCCCGATATAACGAGTATAAAGCGATGATTGAAAATTACCTCGGCTCATGTTTCGATGACAGAGCTGTTTCGCATGCAGAGCTTCTTCAAGCTATGAGATACAGTCTGCTTGCGGGAGGAAAGCGCGTGCGCCCGGTGCTTGTGCTGGAATTTTGCGCTGCCGCAGGCGGTTGCTCGGAAACGGCGCTTCCGGTTGCATGTGCTGTTGAAATGCTCCATACATATTCGCTTATCCACGATGATCTGCCATGTATGGACAATGACGACATGAGAAGAGGAAAGCCTACAAATCATAAGATTTACGGAGAAACGACCGCCGTTTTGGCGGGGGATGCTCTTCAGGCGGAAGCTTTCAAGACCATACTTTCTTCTAAACTTCCGGCGGATATCCGTGCAGAGTGCGCTCGTATTCTTGCGGATGCAGCGGGAGAAAACGGCATATGCGGCGGACAGTACCTTGACATGAAAGGTGAAAGCGAATATCTTAAAGTTGACGAGCTTTTTGAAATGTGCAGGCGAAAGACAGCTTCTCTTATATCCGCCGCCTGCAAAATAGGCGCTGTTATAGGGCGTGCGGATGAAAAGCAGCTTGAGGCGGCGGAGAGCTACGGGAACTTTGTAGGGCTTGCGTTCCAGATACGGGACGATATTATTGATGTACTTAGCACATCCGAAGAACTTGGCAAACCAGCGGGTTCTGATGCGCGCGAAGGAAAAAGCACATTTATGAGCTTGTTAGGGCTGGAAAAATGCGAAGAATATTTGACTGAGCTGACCGAGAAAGCGAAAGAGGTTGTTTTGTGCACATATCCGGCACCAAAATTTCTCGTTGAGTTTGCCGAAGAGCTAAGAATAAGAAGAAGCTGATGAAGTTGTTAAATATTCATATTTTTATGAATAAAAAAGAAAAAACACCTGTTTGCACTTGTAAAGGCAGGTGTTTTTTGCTATGATAACTGCTATAATATAGTATAGTATAGAGCAATTCGCGGGAACGCCTTAACAAGCACCCGGAAAATGCTTAATCTTTAAATAGATTAATGAGGTAAAACGAAATTGACTATATTAAATACAATCAACTCGCCCAAAGACCTTAAAAATTTGTCCATAAATGAGCTTGAGATTTTAAGCTCTGAAATAAGGGGCTTTTTGATTGAAAACGTATCCAAAACGGGCGGACATCTTGCATCTAATCTTGGAGCGGTGGAACTTACTCTGGCACTTCATCGCATTTATGACACATCGAAAGACAGGCTTGTCTTTGATGTTGGACATCAGTGCTATGTCCATAAAATTATAACCGGACGAAGGAAAGAATTTAATACCCTGCGCCAGTTAGACGGTATATCCGGATATCCGAAACCGAGCGAGAGCATACATGATGCGGCAATTGCCGGTCATGCTTCCAACTCTGTATCGGTCGCTCTCGGTATGGCAAGAGCGCGGACACTGGCGAAAGAGGATTACAGCGTCGTCGCTGTCATAGGCGACGGAGCGCTGACGGGCGGACTCGCCTATGAAGGACTCAGTGATGCCGGCGATTCGGGAGCACCACTTGTAGTTATTCTTAACGACCACGGAAT
>JAAYWX010000238.1 GCA_012516225.1 Clostridiales bacterium | reverse complement strand
GTGGATTTTATGATACAAGAGGCAATAAAAGATGTCGTTAACGGCAAAAACCTTAATTTTGATGCCGCAGCGGCCGTTATGGATGAGATTATGGACGGTGCCGCCACTCAGGCGCAAATAGGCGCCTTTCTTACCGCAATGCGTATGAAAGGTGAAACAATCGAGGAAATAACCGCCTGCGCCGCGGCAATGCGGAAAAAAGGAATTAAAATAAACCCCGTCCGCCCGGTAATGGACATAGTCGGTACGGGCGGTGACGGAGCAGGAACTTTCAATATTTCAACCACATCTTCTTTTGTTGCGGCGGCGGGCGGTATCCCCATTGCCAAGCACGGCAACAGGGGCGTGTCAAGCAGAAGCGGCGCCGCCGATGTCCTTGAGCGGGTCGGTGTAAAAATCGACTTAACTGCGGAACAGAACGAAGTTGTCCTAAGCCGCTGCGGATTATGTTTTATGTTTGCCCCGGTCTATCATTCCTCAATGAAATACGCGGCTCCTGTCCGCAAAGACATCGGCATCAGGACAATCTTCAACATTCTCGGTCCCCTTGTCAATCCGGCAGGTGCTTCCATGCAGCTTTTAGGCGTATACGACCCGAATCTTGTTGAACCGCTTGCGCAGGTGCTGAGCAATCTCGGAGTAGTCCGCGGTCTTGTGGTCTGCGGAAACGGTCTTGAAGAGGCATCGCTTGCCGGAGTAAATAAAATTTGTGAAATCCGATCCGGAAATTTAACGGTTTACGAGCTTTCCGCTTCAGACGTTGGTATGGCTGCGTGCAGACTCGAGGATATACTCGGAGGAACTCCCGAAGAAAATGCCGCCATAACGCGGGGAATCCTTGACGGAACCATAAAAGGCCCGAAACGTGACATTGTTGTTTTAAACTCCGCCCTTGCCCTCTATCTCGGCATTGACGGAGCGGATATTCCAAAATGCATAGAGCTTGCAGAAAAAATCATAGACAGCGGCAACGCCAAAAGTAAACTTGACGAGTTTGCCGCTCTGACAAACGAGGTCTGAGCCATGATCATTGATTCTATTATTCTTTCAACTAAAAATCGGATTAATGCGGCCAAAGAAATTTTTCCGCTTTCTGCCGCGGTGGAAGCGGCAAGAGCGGCGGAAAGCGGGTATGACTTTCCGTTTGAACGTCAGCTTAGACGCCCCGGTATAAATTTCATATGCGAAATAAAGAGGGCTTCACCCTCAAAAGGACTTATATCCCGCGATTTCCCGTATCTTGATGTTGCAAAGGAATATGAAGAAGCAGGAGCCGCGGCAGTTTCGGTGCTTACCGAACCAGAGTTCTTTTTGGGCAGCACTGTTCATCTGCAGGAAATATCATCTGCGGTTTCCATACCCTGTCTGAGAAAAGATTTCATTATAGATGAATATCAGATTTACGAATCAAAAATTCTCGGTGCAGCAGCGGTGCTCCTTATCTGTTCGCTTCTGGATCCGGAAACTCTCAGGCGATATATTAAACTGTGCGACAGCCTCGGTCTTTCCGCCCTTGTTGAAGTTCACAACGAATGCGAGATACTCTCCGCCATAGATGCAAAAGCCCGCATTATAGGAGTCAACAACCGCAGGCTTGAGGACTTTACCGTAGACATAAAAAACAGTGTCCGGCTGGGTACCATGATCCCTCCGGATATCGTCTTTGTCGCCGAAAGCGGTATAGCCTCTGCCGACGATGTTCAGTCCATGTGCGCTGCGGGG
>JAAYWX010000237.1 GCA_012516225.1 Clostridiales bacterium | reverse complement strand
GCAGACTCTTCCCGCCAAAATTCTTATCAACAAATTCCTGTGCAAGAGAACGGAGAAACTCTTCATCTTCCCTAATGCTTTCCGTGCAGCGTATGACATTTTCGTCAAACCCCTGGTTGATACTGCGCAGTTCAGGTACAACTCTGTGCCTTATCCTGTTTCTTGTATATCCGTCCTGGCTGTTCGTTGAGTCTTCAACATGTGGTATGCCGTTTTCCTCAAGGTATTGCAGAATTTCTTCCGATGTCACCGTCAGGATCGGGCGGACAATTCTTCCTCGCACCGGAGGTATGCCGCACATTCCTTTCAGCCCGCTGCCCCGCGCCAGATTGAAAAGAATTGTTTCTGCATTATCATCGGCGGTATGTGCCGTTGCAATTCGGTCAGCCCCTATTTCATCAGCTGTCCTTTCAAGGAACTCATATCGGAGAATCCTTGCCGCTTCCTCTACCCCGATTTTTTCTTCCTCTGCAAACGTCAAAACGTCTGCCGCACCGATAAAACATGGTATACCATGTTCTGAGCCCCATTTCTCTACAAATTTCTGGTCTCTATCCGATTCTTCTCCGCGGATGCGATGGTTAAAGTGGGCACAAAAAATTTCAAACCCATATAACGCAGACATTTCCCTTAAATTTTCCAGCAGATACATGGAATCCTTCCCGCCGGAAACTGCACAAAGGACCTTAGATCCCTCGGGCAACATATCATATTTTTTGCAGAAATCAATATTCATCTTCACTATGGTGTCTTTCCGCTGATACATAGCTTGTATATTCGGGCAGCCATATGAGCGGAATAGTTTTCAACTCCCCGTGCCGGTTTTTAAGAATTATTGCTTCAGCTTCATTTGGATTTGCGCACTCCCTGTCATAGTATCCTTCCCTGTAAAGTCCTATAACTATATCTGCATCCTGTTCAATTGCACCCGATTCACGCAAATCCGAAAGAACCGGTCTTTTGTTCGTCCTCGTTTCATTTGCGCGAGAAAGCTGTGAAAGGCAGACAACAGGAACATTCAGTTCCTTTGCCATTATCTTCATCATGCGGCTCATTTCCGACACCGCCTGAGTACGGTTTTCTCCCGCATAGCTGCGTCCGTTGCCTGCAGACTGCATAAGCTGCAGGTAATCTATAACAACCAGACCGAGATTGTCAAGCCTGCGACACTGCGAATTCATTTCGGCAACCGAAAGGGATGGGTTGTCATCAATCATAATGTCGGTTTCGCTGATTACGGAAGCCGCAGTTCCAAGGCGCTGCCACTCTGCGGGGCTTAGTCTGCCTGTCAGAAGTTTCTGGCTGTCAACAAGGCTTTCCCCTGCCAAAAGGCGAAGTGCAAGCTGTTCCCGCGACATCTCCAGCGAAAATACGGCAACCGTCTTTTTTGCGGCTTTTGCAACGTGCAGAGCTATATTAAGCGCAATACTCGTTTTTCCCATGCCCGGTCGTGAGGCTATCAGCACAAGATCGCCCTTGTTAAGCCCAAGTATGGCATCGTCAAGATCGACAAGCCCCGTCGGAAGCCCCGGAATAGTATTGTCGCTTGCCGCATTTTCCGAGATCTGGTTGTAGACGTTCTGAATTATATTGGAAATCTTCATCAGTCCGCCTACGGTGCGCCCCTGACGGAGAGCGTAAATTTTCCGCTCAGCGGCTTCAAGCATTGTATCCGCTTCCCCTGCGCCTTCGCGAACCATCTCCGTTATCTCTGTACCCACCTTCAAAAGTGAGCGCATAAGCGTCTGCTCCCGCAGGATTTCAACGTACTTCATCACGTTTGCCGCCGTAGGCGTCACCTGCATAAGCTCCAAAAGATAACTCTGCGAATTTTCCCTTAGTACCCCGCGTACCCGCATTTGGTCCAGCACCGTCACCGGATCGACAGTGCGTCCGTATATATACATATTGTAAATTGTATCAAATATGTCGCGGTTTAATTCAAGATAAAAATCATCGGATCGCGCAATATTCAAAACATCTGGAATACAGGCGGAATCTATAAGCATAGATCCTATAACCGCCTGCTCCGCCTCCGCACTGTGAGGTATTCTGAGTTCGAAAAGCTCGTCCATACAATAATTCCTTATTTACCTTATGTTAAAATTACTTTTCTTCCGTCACTACCACATTTATTGTACCGCTTATCTCATGACCCAGCCTGCACTTGACGGAATATGAACCGAAATTCTTTATCGGCTCGCTCTGAACAATTTCTTTCTTGTCTATGGATATACCGTACTGTTTTAAAAGAGCATCGCTAATCTCTTTTGATGTGACTGAGCCGAAAAGCCTGCCTCCCGCGCCGGCCTTCGCCGGAATTTTCACAACTAAGCTTTCCAGTTTTTTAGCATTTTCCATTGCCTGAGCCTTTTCTTTCTCAATCTGGGCAGCCTTCGCCTTTTCTTTAAGCTTTATAGCGTTAAGCGCATCTGAAGTAGCCTCAACTGCCAGTTTGCGCGGAAGTAAGTAGTTTCTTGCATAACCGTCGGAAACCTCTTTTATCTCGTCCTTTTTTCCCTGTCCCCTGACGTCCGTCAGAAAAATCACTTTCATAATCTTATCCTCGCTTTCTATTAATGGTTTCCTATGTGACTATTCTTCAAAATAGTTGTCTATCGCCTCAAACAGCTTTTTTACAGCATCTTCAAGGCTGATATTTTCAATTTGAACACCGGCAGCCGACTTATTTCCTCCGCCGCCAAGCCCTTCAAGTAGAAGCTGGACGTTAATATCTCCAATTGAGCGCGCGGAAATCGTCACACCGCCGTTTCCCGTCGGATATATAACTATCGATGCCTGTATGCCCTTTATATTAAGCATCTCGTCTGCCGCCTGGGCCGCCACTATCCTATCCTGAGGTTCCCTAACCACGGCAATGGCCAAATTTTCACGGTAGCGCCTTACCAATTGCAAAATTTTATATCTTGCCACAGTGTCATCCAGATCGTTCTGCAAAAATTTTTTAACGGCAACGGTATCCGCGCCCGCTCTGTTGAGAAATGCTGCCGCCTCAAACGTACGTTCCCCTGTTCGCATGGTAAAATTTTTGGTATCCATGGCTATTCCCGCAAGAAGCGCATCGGCTTCCGCTTTCAGGATATCGGAAGTTTCCACAAGTTCCTGAACAAGCTCGCACACGAGCTCACAGACAGATGAGGCATATGGCTCGAGAAATGTAAGCGCCGCATTCTGGATATAGCTTGCCGCACGTCTGTGGTGGTCTATAACGGCTATACGGTTACACGCCATCAGAAGATTTTGATCCTCAGCCTGCTCCGGTCGGTTCGTGTCCACAACGATAAGCAGTGTACCCCTGTCGGCCCTCATAATTGCTTCCTGAGGACTTATAAATACGTTCCTGTACTCATCTTCCGCGCGGAGTCTTTTTATCAGGGATTCTGCGCCGTTGTGCTTTTCGTCTATAACTATAAATGCTTTGCGGTCCATTTTTCTTGCAATGCAACATAGCCCTGCGGACGCTCCGACACAGTCCATATCTCCGTATTTGTGTCCCATAACAAAAACTTGTCCGGAAGCTTTAATAAGCTCCGAGAGTGCATTTGCCATAACGCGCGATTTCACCTTAGTACGGGTTTCTATCTCCGTTCCTCGCCCGCCGAAAAATTCAAAGCTGAAACGGTTTTTCACAACCGTCTGGTCGCCGCCTCTGGAAAGAGCCATTTCCATACTCAAAACGGCAAAATTGAAGTTTTCTTCAAAACTCTTTCCGTCACGCCCTATGCCTATGCTGACTGAGGCATGAATTCCGTTCGGGCTGACTATCTCATGAACGCTGTCCATAAGTGAAAATTTGTTCTCTGCCAGCTTTCTGTAATGGCGCTCTTCAAAGATAACCAGATATCTGTCTCGCTCATATCTGCAAACGATTGCGCCCATATCGGAACACCAGTTTTCCACCTTTTCTGAGATGGCGTTTTGCATATGCGTTTTTACACGTTCAGGAAGATTTTTTGATATTTCATCCAGATTATCAAACAGTATTATAGCAACTATCGGACGCGAATTTTCGTATTCCTCCCTGATCTGGTCATATTCCGTAACATCTATCCAATAGCTTATCCCCATAAAGTCCGCAGCATTTTCGCTTTCGCCTCTTATTATATTGCCGTATATACGAAATCTCCTTCCGCACACCTCAACTATTTCGGGATAAAGCGACTTTCCTTCCGTCAGCCATTTTGACTTGAATCCCGGAACCAGATCAGACACTCTTGTGTCAAAATGCAGCTTACCCTTGCCGAATATTTCCATAAAATAGCGGTTTCCCCATACTATCGCGGTATTATTCAGCTTGAATGCTACCGTCGGCAGGGGAAAATTCATAAGAGTATCGCTTTTTGCCGTTTCGGCATCATATGTCACCGACTCAATATACGATTCCAGTTCTTTGCGTCTGCGTTTGCTGACAATTACCGAATATATCAGAAGGAGAAGGGCAATGGCAATTTCTGCAACCGCCATGTTTGTATTGAACATAAAGGCAAGTCACGCAAATATGACAATAAAAATAAAATATAGTCTTGTTCCCGGTTCAAG
>JAAYWX010000236.1 GCA_012516225.1 Clostridiales bacterium | reverse complement strand
CTCGCTGCCGGAATGAACGAAGGTTCGGCATTCGATAGGATAATTATGCGCATTATCGATCTTTTAATGGCATTTCCGTTTATGGAGATAGCTATTGTGGCAGCAACTCTTTTTGGGAATGGTCTTACTAACCTTCTTTTCATTGTCACGGCAGTTTGGTGGGTGCCTTTTGCGAGAATGACCAGAAGCTTGGTGCTAAAAGCAAAAACAGAAACCTATGTCAGTGCGGCAATAGTTCTCGGAGCCGGGAACGCGGATATATTGTTCAGAGAGCTGTTGCCGCAGGTCTTAGGGACAGTTCTTGTGCAGGCCACTTTTCAATTGGGGTCGCTGATTCTGACGATTGCCGCACTTTCCTTTATCGGCATGGGTGAGCATCCGCCGGCCCCGGAATGGGGGAGCATGCTTTCGGACGGCAGAGATCATTTCTTTCAGGCGCCTTATATATTGCTTGGTCCTTCAATTTTTATAATACTTACCGTTTTGGCCCTTAACCTGATAGGTGAAGGCTTGCGCGACCGTTTGGATCCATATGAAATTGTTGAGCTGTGAAGGAAGATGTGCATGAACGGTGAAGATATTGCACTTCAGATAAATAACCTGAGTGTATGTTATGAGCAGGAAGGCAGTCTGACGGAAGTACTTAATGGAGTGACATTTAAGATTTATGAGGGTGAGATATTGTCTTTAGTCGGAGAAAGCGGCTCGGGAAAATCTACTATTGCCAAAGCTGTAGGCGGACTTCTTCCGCCGTCCGCATATGTAAAAAGCGGCAGTATGAGGCTCGGAACGGATACCGACATTAGTTTTAACGGCAACACACCCGATTGGAAGGCAATAAGGGGGAAAAAGCTTGCCTTTATATTTCAGGATGCCCGCCTTGCACTTAACCCTATTGTCAAGATAAAGGACCAGTTTAAAGAAACTTTGCTTTTCCACCGCATTGTTTCTTCAAAGAAAGAAGTGTGGAAAATAGGCACAAGATACTTAAAAATGCTCAATTTTGAAAACCAGGAAGGCATACTTGACTCATATCCTTTTCAGCTCAGCGGCGGTATGTGCCAGCGAGTATGTATTGCTCTGGCACTGTGCCTGAGTCCCTCGGTACTAATTGCGGATGAACCGACTTCCGCGCTGGACGCTATAAGTCAGAGAGAAGTTCTTAATCTTCTTGAAAAAGTGAAAAACGAGCTGGGGCTATCCGTTTTGATTATTACTCATGATATGTCTGTTGCCAGAGCAATAAGCCGGCGCATGATTGTACTGAACAGGGGAACTATCGTCGAAGAAGGGGAAACGGAGAAAATCTTTTCAAATCCGAAAGATGCTTACACAAAGCAGCTCATTTCGGCACGCGGGTTATTTTTTAAAGCGGCAGTAAAAGAAGAATTTTGCGAGGATGTTATCCTTTCAGCACGCGGCTTATCAAAAAACTTTTCACGTCAGGAAGAAGTATTGAAAGATATATCTTTCGATTTGCACAAAGCTGAGATATTTGGAATTCTCGGCGAAAGCGGCTGCGGGAAAAGCACACTTGCGAGATGTCTTATCGGATTGGAACAGGTTGATAAAGGGAAGCTGCTGTTTCATGGGGAGAGCATAGTAAAGCTTGAAGGCAAGCATAGACTCGAAAAATGCCGGAGGATACAGCTTATTTTCCAAGATGCCCGCGCTTGCCTTAATCCGCGCCGCAAAGCGCTGCAAATAGTCAGGGAACCGCTTGACTATCTTAACATAGGGCAAAAAAACGAGAGATATTCGGCGGCCAGAAGCTATCTTGATTTAGTGGGCATAACGGGTGATGCCCAACTTAGAAGACCGCCTCAGCTTAGCACAGGGCAGTGCCAGCGCGTTGCCATAGCGAGGGCTTTGGCTGCAGAGCCGGAGATCTTGATATGCGATGAGGCCGTATCATCTTTGGATATGACAGTACAGGCGCAGATATTGGAACTTCTAATGAGGCTTCATGACAATTTCGGGTTCTCCATTATAATGATTACTCACGATATTCAGATCCTCAGGCATTTTTGTCATAAAATAGCCGTTATGAAAGACGGTATTTTCTGTGAAATAACAGAGGCCGGAGATAAGCTGGACGAAAGCAGGGATCCGTATACACAGTTATTGCTGAAAAACGAATTCTATTTCGGCAAAAACTGTTACCTTCATCAAATCAACAATTCGGAGGTGACAAAATGATTTCTGATGTTTTAGGAACGATAGGCAATACTCCGCTGATCAGAATGCGAAATATAAATCGCCATGACGAAGGGCAGATACTTCTCAAATATGAACGGACAAATCCGGGAGGGAGTGTTAAGGACCGTTCGGCAATTTACATGATTGATGAGGCTGAACGGCGCGGTCTGTTGCAGCCTGGAGGGACAATAATAGAATCGTCAAGCGGCAATTTTGGCATATCGCTGGCAATGATAAGCGCAGCAAGAGGATACCATGCCATTATTTTGGTAGATCCTAAAACAACAAGTTCCAACTTAGCTTTATTAAAGTGCTTTGGAGCCGAAGTGATAGTTGTTACGGAAAAAGATTCTTCCGGCAGTTATCATAAAACGCGTATTGCGCTTGCAAATAAGATTGCACAGGAAATTCCGAACTCCTTTCGACCAGATCAATGCTTTAATTTATTAAACAGCGAAGCTCATTATAAAAGTACTGCACTCGAAATAACAGACGAATGCGGGGACAGCCTTTCGGCTATAGTTGCATCCGTCAGTACGGGAGGACAATTGGGAGGAATTTCAAGAAAGATAAAGGAGACAATGCCGGATGTAAAAATCGCTGCAGTTGATGCAAAGGGATCTGCCGTATTTGGCGGAGATTCCCATTATTATCGCATTCCCGGAGTGGGGCTTGGATGGACTCCTGTTAATTTAAAATTGGATTTAATTGATGTGGTTTATAAGGTATCGGATGCTGACGCATTCGAATCTGCGCGCGCGGTTGCGCAGAATGAAGGAATTCTTATAGGACCATCCGGAGGCGCCTGTGTGCTTGCGGCATTGTCAATTGCTAAAACGGTTTCTCCTGACAAATATGTAGTATGTGTCGTTCCGGACTGCGGAGAAAGGTATGTACAGACAATGGGAAGCGATGAATGGATGAGAAAACAGGGATTTATGACGAGCGTTGATGCGGAAACTCTGCGCAATATGGCAGATAATCTGAAGCCTTGGAGCATATGTCCGGCAATGACTTCAAACTGCCGGCACG
>JAAYWX010000235.1 GCA_012516225.1 Clostridiales bacterium | reverse complement strand
TTGCATAGGGTTAATAGCCTTTTTTGCAGTCGGAAAAGGGATAGAGACTCTTGCCAGAGGAACAGAATTCGTAACACCAATAGCCATATTTGTGGTTGTATTTCTGCTGATACTAACAGTAAAATATATGAATATAGAAAATATGTTTCCGATTTTTTCAAATGATTTTAAGTTTATCATTAATGAATCGTTATCTGCAATTGCGTTCCCGTTTGCGGAAACAGTTTTGTTTATTTCGGTATTTTGCTCGTCGGAAAACAAAAAAAATGTTAAGGCGAATTACCTGATCGCCCTTTTTGCGGCGGGAGCGGTTCTGATAAGCCTTGTTTTGGGAAACATATTGGTTCTGGGGTTTCCGCTGGTCAAAGACTTATATTTCCCGTCATATGAAACTGCAGGGGTTATTGATATCGGAGAATTAGTTTCAAGGATAGAAGTGCTTGTTTCGGGCAACTTTATAATTTTCGGGCTGACAAAGGTGTCTATCTGTCTTTATGTGGCCTGCAGGGGAGTTGCAAAACTTTTTCACACTAAAAATTTCACCGCTATTTCCGCCGTTGCTGCCGTCCTTATGGTTGCTGTTTCTCAGATGCTGTATGAAAATACTATGCAGATGTTTGCCTTAATCAAAATTTATAAATATTACGCCCCGTTTTTTGAAATAGCACTGCCTCTCACTGTCGAAATAGGCCTTCTTAGAAAAGCAAAGGGCACAAGAACGAATGAAGGGGCTTAGGCATAATTCTCAATGGCTGCAGTTTTTTCTATTTGCAGAAAAAATATAATTTATTATGAAAATTTATTAAACATATAGAAAAGGCTTAAAGCCGTGGAGGGCTTTTAAGCCTTTTTTAATATTAATAATGCCAATCTCACAACAGCGATAAGCGTATCCGATGACAAACAGCACAGGATATCCCTTTAATTTTCGTCGCGTAGTCGCACTGAGTTAGGGTATCAGGCAGCGCCTGTCAGCCAGATGCAGGTTCGCCAGTGCGAACATCATATAAAGCTTTGCGGCTTGTTTTCGTAAGCCTTGGTATCGCGCTTGTGATATCCGAAAAGTCCCTTTACAACACCGAGAATATGCTCAAACTTAGCGTGGACGGAAGACTTTTCGTGCTCACGGCATTTTATCTGCTCCTGTGAACATACGGAATTATTTCTGCTCTGCAATGGCCTGCGATTGATTTTATAGCGGATTTTTTTGCCTTCTTTGCTATGTGTGGCGGTATCCACACGTTTTTCGGCGCCAAGATACCCCAAATCACCATAGACGTTCCTTTCCCTGCTGGTGCAAATGATGCACCAGCCCCATATCCTGATCCATACCGATATGGGCCCTGCAGCCAAAATGTTAGGCGTTGCCCTTCTTCGTCTGGCAGGCGTCCGGATTGCGCTTCTTTTAATGGTCCTTTGTCGAGGACGGCGCCGCAATAATGGTGGAATCAACGATCGTACCCTTTTTGAGAATCAGCCAGCGCGCATGGAGAAGCTCCAGAACCTGTGCAAACAACCGCTTCTGAAGACCGTTTTCCGCAGCAGGGCGCGGAACCGGCAGCCGTCTGGCACTTGATTTCTTGATTCCACGACGCCAGTTTACCGCTATGATGCTGCCGAGACGGAATCCCGCACTGTGGTCTTCCGTCCCAATATAATTTTTACTCTCTTTTACGCTAATTCTGGGGTTACACAAAGTCTGGGATACACCCATTAAAAGCAGACATTCCGCTGGCTTGGCTGATTTTAGATTTGAAGATTAATAAAGCGCTGCTGTTTCATTCCCTCACTGCCTGTGCAGGTTCTCCTATTTTGTAATATTGCGGGACTATTTTAAATTTAATCAACGGTTCCTTAGAAATAGCTTACTATTATTTTGACCCGTATTTTTCTTTCACAACCTTGAGATCCAACGGTTCCAAAACAGTTTCATCAAAAAGCTTAAGAGAAATCGCACCAGAAGGACATTTTCCTATGCAACCTTCACAGCCCTTGCAAATATTTTCGGCAACTGTTATTTTACCGTCGCTGCTTTTTGAAATTGCGTTGAAATTACAGCTATCAATACAAGCACCGCATTTGATACACTTGTCTTCATCAATTTCGGCAACATACCCAGAGCCCCCGAACATAGGTGCTCCGATATAGTTCTGGGTGTGCAGCGCTGTACAGCAACATGGACAGCAGTTGCAGATGTGATACATACGTCCAGCGGCCGCATCCTTGAAGAAGGCCGCATGGACATGGCCTCTTTCGTGCTCTTCGCGAAGAATCATTAGAGCTTCATCCTGCGTGATACGCCGGCCGTTTAAATGCTTTTCGCGCTCAAGCGCCCAACTGACCCACGGTTCACCGATAAGTATGCAGACGCCGCGGGGGTAGCAGCCCTTATCTCCCCGCAAAGTGCGGCAGACGCAGTCTATGACCGCAATATTTTCGGGGTTTTCAAACAGAATTCTGCGAGCGTGCTCATAGGGGATTATGCTCTTAGGCAGTTCGCCGAGATCGAGGTCTTCCTTAAGTGTTACCAACTGTTCAGCATCCTCAAGACAAAGGACTTTTGCATGATATACACTGGTCTCACTTGCTCCCCCCAGCATAACCGTACGGTTGACAACAGTCTTTACCATTTCATCAACGGCTTCAAACTCAGGATCATCCGGCAGAAAAAGCTTGTCAGGTTCCGGCAGGAAATTGTTTACTCCTTTCTTCATCTGATAAATGTAAAGCGTTATGTACTTGAAATATAGCTGTGCATGAAGGAACTGGGCAAGGCCCTCTTCAGTTTTGGGGAATGCCTTTGCAAGGGCACGTTGAGTTTCTTTTTTGTTATCGGGCATAGTTACACTTCCTTTCAAATCTCGGCTTGTATTATGTCTTAGTTAGATATTTCCGATATAAACTTATAAACTAAAATATTTGGTCCGATTGGCGCTTTGATGTAATTGCAGATAAAAGGGCAAGATATAAAAATCATTATGAATGATTAAGGGCATTTCTTTACCTCTTGCCTTATTTTTACCACTTGGTCAACTTAAATATAACATCCTCAGTTTTATATGTCAATTAACCGGGCACTAATTACAGGGGATATTTTTAGCTTTATTTTCAACAATCTGGATACTTTTGTTTATTTTTTCAACATATTTTAATCACTTGTATATGTAAAGGAAAACAAATACTATTTATTTTTGTCTTAGTAAACCACTTGGTCAGAATTAAATAATTCTGTTGGAGGTGCTTAAATGACAACGACAAAAATTGTTCTCAAAATCCAAGGTATGATTTGCCGTCAGTGCGAATACATAGTCGAAGGTGCGATTCTGCATACCCGTGGCGTAATCAATGCTAAAGCCAGTTACTGGAAAGGTAAGGTTTCCGTTGAATATGATCCGGAAATTATATCAGAAGACGATATAAAAAAATCACTTGAGCTTGCTGGTTATCCAGCAGGGAGCGGCGGTTTATCCGGCATAATTGCGGATATTATCTGTGCCGTGTGCGTTGTTGGCGTCTTTCTTTTGCTGCCATTGCTTAAAAGTATTGAGATACCAAAGGCAACGGAAGGTGCGACAATCGGAGTTATATTTCTTATAGGGCTTCTGACGAGTACGCACTGTATTGCTATGTGTGGCGGTATTATGCTTACCCAAACAATAGATAAGAGTTTTTCCGGTTCAGGATATGGTAAAAAATCAAAATATGGTCTTTTGTCCTCACTTTACTATAACGGAGGAAGAGTGATTTCTTATTCATTGATGGGTGCAATTTTCGGCACACTTGGGTCGGTTTTAAGCTACACTGCATCTTTAAAAAGTATGGTTTTCACAATTACAGGAGCATTGGTTCTTATAATTGGAATTCAGATGTGGGGAATAATCCCTGCATTCAGAAGATTTTCTCTCCAAGTGCCAGCTTTTTGCAAGTTGCCGAACCGCGCACAAAAACGTTTTTTTGGCAGGCCGCTTATTATAGGTTTACTGACAGGTATAATGCCCTGCGGCCCGCTTTACGCAATGTGGATGTATTCAATGGGAACAGGTAGCACTGCAAAAGGAGCGCTTTCGATGTTTGTGTTCGTACTGGGAACTGTCCCCCTTATGTATATCTTTGGTGCCATTAATTCGTTTATTCCCCGTAAATACTACAAATACATGATAAAAGCCAGCTCTGTGTTAATTACATCGATGGGGTTATCAATGCTGATTAAGGGTATACAGTTGTTTCAGAAATAAACACGCTGCAAAGACGCAACGGGATGACATATTGTGTCATCCCGTCATGTCTTCAAATATTCTTTTTTTCAGCGCTTTTTAATCTCAGCGAATTCATCAGTACTGCTATGGAAGAAAAGGACATGGCTGCAGCCGCGATTGATGGATTAATAATACCTATCGCCGCCGCTGGGATACAGATTGCATTATAAAAGAGCGACCATAGAAGATTTTTTTTGATAATTCGCATAGTAGCTTTTGACAGTCTGAACGCCAAAGGCACGGATCCGATATTTCCACCCAGAAGCATTATATCTGCCGACTCTAATGCTACGTCTGTGCCGTTTCCCATAGCAATTGCAATGTCAGACGTCACCAGCGCAGGCGCATCATTGATACCGTCTCCTACCATAGCAACTTTTTTCCCGTTCTCTTGAAGCTTTTTTATTTCATCTGCCTTTTCAGCGGGCAGCACTTCATAGAGAATGTTTTCGATACCAGCCTGTTTTCCTATCGCCTCTGCTGTACGTCTGTTATCGCCTGTCAGCATCCATACATCAAAGCCCATATCTTTAAGCTTGCGCACAGCGCTGACGGCTTCCGGCTTAATGCGGTCGGCCACTCCCATAACTCCGAGCAGAACTCCGTTGCTCGCAATACAAACCTCAGTTTTAGCAGACTCTCTGACATCCGGAAGAGTATCCAAAGGTGACAAATCAACGCCGGCCTGCTGCAACATTTTGCGGTTACCACACAAGACTTTTTGCCCTGCTACACAACCGCTGACGCCCTGACCAATTATAGAATGAAAATCCTCAACCGTGGGGGGGAGGGCCTTCGGATAGAGATATGCGGCGCTACGGGTTACCGCGCCTGCAATCGGATGTTCGGAGAGATGCTCAACCGAGGCGGCTAAGATAAACATATCTTCTGTACTGCCATTTATCGTCCAAATGTCTGTAACCTCAGGCATACCGTACGTTAAGGTTCCGGTTTTGTCGAATACGACGGTGTTTACCTTACATGCATTCTCAAGCTCTGCACCGCCTCGGAACAGTATACCAAGCTCTGCGGCACGGCCAGAGCCCACCATTATCCCCGTAGGCGTAGCCAGTCCAAGTGCGCATGGGCAGGCAATTACCAAAACACTGCAGGTGCTGACGATTGCTTTTTCTAAATTTCCATGAGAAACCGGCCAGTACCAAACACAAAACACAGCCAGAGCAATACTCACTATGGCCGGAATGAACCATGAGGCTATTTTATCTGCATAGCGCTGAATAGGGGCTTTGGAGGTTTGTGCTTTCTCAACAATACCTATTATTTGCTGGAGTACAGAGTCCTTGCCCAATCTGGTCGCGGAAATCTGCACGCTGCCTGCTCTGCACAATGTTGCGCCGAAAACACTATCTCCCGCTTTTTTGTCTACCGGAAGGCTCTCGCCGGTTAGCATGGACTCGTCCACTGCACATTCGCCTTCCAACACTATACCATCTACCGGTATGCGTTCTCCCGGACGAATTATAACTATGTCATACTCGGTAATATCTTCAACAGGAATTGTCTTTTCATCCCCGTCGCGAAGAACCTGCGCAGTCTTAGGCTGCATTTTCATAAGTTTTCTGATAGCGTCAGAGGCCTCGCCCTGAGCAAGGTTCTCAATATACTTACCAAACAGTATGAGCGACAGCAGAACACATTCTGATAAATAGTACAGCTTCAGCTCTCCAACAGCGGTAAATGTGATGTAAACACTGTAGAAAAAGATAATAGTCGTGGACAGAGCCACCAGAAAGTCCATACTGAAAGTCCTGTTGCGCAGAGCCTTCCAGGCACCTTTATAAAAATAAAAGCCTGGGCCAAACTGTACGAGAGTGGCAAGCACCATCTGTATTTTAGGCGGCAGATCCCATACCAGAGGCATTGTCAAAAGGGTGGCAACAATCAGATTGCGAAGAAGCTTGAGTCTCAGTGCATATTGTTGGTCCTGATCGCCTCCCCTGACTGCTTTAAGCTCAGCCCAAACGCCAGCTTCTCTTGATGCATAAAGCAGAGATTTACTGTCAACTCCAATATGCCAGAGTTCTACGGTCATCGTGTTTGCATCCAGATTAATAATTACATCTTTTACGCCATATATTTCCTTAATGTGTGCTGAAACGACTTTCGCCTTTTCTTTATCAAGTGATTTGAAGTACAGCTCCGCTGTTTCGATAGGTACACCATAGCCTGTACGTTTAATTTTTCTAACAATGTCCGTCAGGCTTATGACTGTTTCATCGTAGCTTACAGTACTACGGCTTGTTGCAAAATTAATAGCAGCTTCTAAAACGCCATCCATGCCGCTGAGAGCTTTGTTTAAACGCACCACGCAGGCGGCGCATTCAATACCTGAGATTTTTATTGTTACTTCTTTCATGTTGTCATAGTCTTATAAATTATTGTCTGAGCGAGCGCTCAGTTATTCTGCCGCACAAATACATTGCTAGGCAGGTACAGGGTAGACACAGAAGCGTTACCTCAGCAAGGAACACCCAGCTGATCCAGTCAACGCCAAGCTCGAAATATGAGTCGTTCCAAATTCCCCATAAGCCCGAAAAGGAACCAAACAGATGGAGTATATTAAATGAAGAAGATGTGAAGATGCCTCCTACAGCAGTTACAATAGTTGCGCTCCAACGACGGTTTTTGGTCAAAAAAATCGATACGGCAGGGAAAATGTAAACTGTTAAGTTGAGAACCAGAAGGGAAACCGGTATTGAATAGCCCCAATTAATTGCCTGACGGATATGGTCGCAGTCATGAAGAACAACTGAAATAAGTTCAGTGACTGCCAGAATCATTAGAGAATGCGCCGTTTTGTCATCCAGCTTAATATTGAGTAAACGAATCTTTGCTCTATCATCCAATTCTTTGCTGTTTACCAATTTTTTAATCTGTGCCATTTGCTTTCTCCCTTTCATAATCAAATAACCCGGATTTTTTATTAAATTATATAAGGTTATTTAACCTGTGAAAATAAACAAAAGACAAAGGTTTGTTCAAATAATAAACATTATTGACCGATTGTTCAAAATAAATTATAATAGCGGTAAGGGAGGCGGCGGTATGAAGAATCCTAACTTCATAAAACTTGAAATCGCTCGTAATTTAAAAGAAATGGCTGAAGAACAGCCTTTGGAGAACATCACAGTAAGTTCGCTTTGCAAACGCTGTGATATTAACCGCGGAACATTCTACTATCACTTCATCGACATCTACGATCTGATTATCTGGATTTTCGAAACAGAAGTGATCCAGCCGTTGGAAACGTATCTGCTGCAGCATAATTTCGGAAGCTGGAATGGTATTACAAGTTATTGTCTTAATCAAATGTATAAAAGCCGCAAATTTTACTGTCAGGCCGTAAGGATTGAGGGGCAAAACAATCTCAGGGACTATATGCAAAAGCGAAACCGCGACTGCTGGGAGCTTCTCATTCGAAAGTATATAAATGCAAACTTAAGCACAGGGCTTTATTCCGAAGAATATCTGAACTTTCTTATTAAATATACCTCGCAGGCTGTATGCAATATGACAATTGCGTGGGCTATGGATGGTATGACCATTCCTGTTGACATCATGGCAAAAATGGATGACGTGGCTACTAAAGGCATATATGGAGTTGTGGACTCTCTGGCAAACAAATAGGAATGCAGCCTTTTCCTGTTAAAGCCAAAATTGCAACGACCGTATAAAGCCGGCTGTTATAAAAAACTTATCATACCGAAACGATTCTAATGCGCGCCTGTTTGCGGCCAAAATGAGTATAAAAAACATACAAAAGATGTCCTGCTGTTTAATCCGCAGGACATCTTTTGCAGTGTAAACTTTTGGTCGGAGTGGTGAGACTCGAACTCACGGCATCCAGTTCCCAAAACTGGCGCGCTACCAACTGCGCTACACCCCGCTATTAAATTAAAGATATGATACTGCTCCGAGCTGTTTGCTTCGACTTGCGTTTTTGCATCGCTGCAAATATCATGATGAAAGAAAATTAATAGAAGATGCCTTTGTTTTCGCTTATTCGCTTAAAGGCTTTGATATCTTAACACATTTTCCTCAAAACTGCAACGGTTTTTTTATTGATGTTTAATGCGGGTTATGATATTATCGCAAAAGGAGTGTGATAACATCCATGAGAATGCGCAAAAGGCCAAATCTGATTCCGCGTATGGAACGCTGCAGCCATGTTCAGATAAAAGATCCGTCCGCTCTGCACGGAGAATGGCTGAAAAATTACTCCGGTTTTTCAGAATTATGGATAGAATTGGGCTGTGGGAAAGGCAGGTTTACGGCGGATACCGCAGAACAAAATCCTGATATTTTGCTGGTGGGCATAGAGAAAGTTGCGGATGCCATGGTAGTCGGCATGGAACGGGTGTGCAAAAAAAATATCGCAAATGTCCGCTTTATTGACGCGGATGTCCTTGCGCTTCCGGTTATTTTCGATGAGTGCGAGGTTGACCGTATATTCATAAATTTCTGCGACCCGTGGCCCAGAAGCAGGGATGCAAAAAGAAGGCTGACATCCCCGGGATTTCTTGAGATTTACGAAAGCATATTAAAACCGGACGGTGAAATACATTTTAAGACCGACAATCAACAGCTTTTTGAATACTCGGTTGAAACATTTTTGGCGGAAGGCTGGACTTTATACGATGTTACTCGCGACCTGCATTCTGCCGGCCCTATGGGGGTAATGACTGACTATGAAGCTAAATTTTATGAGCAGGGCATAAAAATAAACAGATTATGCGCGAAAAAGGAGAAGCGCCTATGAGATTGATTTCTTGGAATGTGAACGGGCTTCGCGCAATTATGAAAAAAGGGTTTGAGGATATTTTTTACGGACTGGACGCAGATATGGTTTGCCTTCAGGAAACCAAACTGCAGGAAGGACAGCTTCTTCTTGATTTTCCCGGATACGAGCAGTACTGGAGCTATGCAGAAAAGAAAGGATATTCCGGAACAGCCGTTTTCACAAGAAAAACGCCGTTTTCCGTATCATATAATCTTGGTATTCCCGAACATGATACCGAGGGACGAGCAGTTACGCTGGAGTTTGAAGAGTTTTATCTTGTATGCGTCTACTCGCCCAATGCTCAGGATGAGCTGAGGCGAATTGACTACCGTATGAAGTGGGAGGACGACTTCCGCGATTACGTCTGCGCACTCGATGAAAAAAAGCCGGTCATTATCTGCGGCGATATGAATGTCGCACATGAGGAAATCGACCTGAAAAATCCGAAAGCCAATATAGGCAACCCAGGCTTTTCATATGAAGAACGCGCAAAGTTTACCCGGCTTCTTGAGGCGGGATTTACAGACACTTTCCGCTATCTCCATCCGGATATGGAGGGCGCCTACACATGGTGGAGTTACCGTTCCAACGCAAGGGAGAAAGGGATAGGCTGGAGAATAGATTATTTCCTCGTTTCGGACAGACTGCGCGCAAATATTGAAAAGGCGTTTATCTGTCCGGAGATTTACGGGAGCGATCATTGTCCGGTGGGACTTGACATCGCCTTATAGTTTTTTACATTTTATAGGTTGAAAAATGGTGAAAATAGGACAAATTGAAATAAATGGGCTTCTTGCTCTTGCGCCTATGGCTGGAGTAACGGATATTGCGTTCCGCCAGATCTGCAGGGAAATGGGTGCGGCATATACCTGTACAGAAATGGTCAGCGCAAAAGCACTTGTTTATAACGACGCTAAAACTAAAAGTCTGCTTTTGACCGGCGAAAACGAACATCCCTGCGCCGCGCAGA
The DNA here is from genome assembly GCA_012516225.1 of Clostridiales bacterium. GTDB lineage: Bacteria > Bacillota > Clostridia > Oscillospirales > Oscillospiraceae > UBA2658. The sequence continues at coordinate 8,507 of JAAYWX010000235.1, read as the reverse complement.
TTTTCGGCAGCGAGCCGGAGATTATGGGCTAGGCCGCCGCAATTGCGCGGGAGATTTCCGGCGCAGATATTATAGATATCAACATGGGCTGCCCTGTCGGAAAAGTAGCCGGCAACGGAGACGGATGTGCGCTTATGCGCGAGCCTGAAAAAGCACGGCAAATAATCGAGGCCGTTGTGAAGTCGGCCGGGGTGCCTGTAACAGTCAAATTCCGCAAAGGCTGGGACAAAGGCCATATAAACGCCGTGGAATTCGGAATTATGTGCGAGGAAGCTGGCGCTTTCGCAATTACGGTACACGGACGAACAAGAACTCAGATGTATTCGGGGGCCGCAGACTGGGATATTATAAGAGAAGTGAAAAAAGCGGTTAAAATCCCCGTTATCGCCAATGGAGATGTCTTTGAGCCGCAGGACGCACAGAAAATACTGCGCTATACCGGCTGCGATATGGCTATGATAGGCCGCGGCGCTTTTGGAAATCCATGGATTTTCATGCGGGCAAATGCGCTGTTGAATGGGAAAGCAGTTCCGGAGCTTCCACCTCTTTCCGTACGCATAGATACGGCGGTACGCCAATTTGAAGAAGCCGCGAAGATCAAAGGTGAAAAAATTGCCTGCCTTGAGGCACGAAAGCACTTTGCATGGTATTTGCACGGTGTCCCGCATTCAAGCCGATATAAAACTTTGGCAGTTCAGGTTGAAACACTTGAAGATATTTATAAGCTTGCGGCGCAGATTAAAAAGGATTTGAGGTGAGTCGATGACAAGGGAAGAGGAAAGCCTGCTCGTATCGAAGGCCCAGAGAGGAGATACCGTTTCATTTGAAAAGCTCGTTCTCGAAAATCAGACGAAGGTATATAACCTTGCGCTCAGAATGGTCGGGAATGAGGAAGATGCCTTCGATATGTCGCAGGAAGCGTTTATAAAAGCGTACAATTCGCTTGGAAGCTTCCGCGGCGACAGCCGGTTCTCCGTTTGGCTCTACAGGCTTACCACCAACGTATGCCTTGATTTTTTGCGCGCCGAAAGCCGCCGAAACCACACCTCGCTTACTTTTCTTAGTGATGAGGACGAAGAAAAGGAGCTTGAAATTCCGGATGACCGTTTTTCTCCCGAAACGGCGGCCGAAAAAAAAGAATTGCGGGAAGAGCTCGGACGAGGGCTTATGAGCCTTCCTGAGGAATACAGGCTTATACTTCTTCTTAGGGAAATAAACGGCCTTAGCTATGAGGAAATATCCAAAGCCCTCTCTTTGGAAGAGGGTACGGTTAAGTCCCGCATTTTCAGAGCCAGAAAAAGACTGTGCGCTATTTTATCAGCACAAGGGAACATTTCTAAAAAACAATCGTCAAATAGGGCAAAGGAGGTGTGAAGCATGAGCGACTGCAGTAAATTTTTAGAGCTTATCAGCGCTATGGTGGACGGCGAGCTTGATGTCGTGCAGGAATCAGAGCTTCGCACACACATTGAGCATTGCGGCGAATGTAAAAAAGTTTATGAAGCATTTAAAGGAATATCGGACGCTTTGGCCGATGATCTTGTCGAACCTCCCGAAACTCTCACAAAAGAAATAATGCATAAAATAAACCTTGAAAAGCGGAATAAGAGACATTTTATTTTCGGAAGGTTTACGGCGGTGGCCGCCTGCTTGGTACTTATTCTGCTCGGTGCTTGGCGCTTGGACCTTTTTGGCGGTAACGGCAAAAGCGTGAAAATGTCCGCCGCTCCTGAGGAAGCGGAAATTTCTAATTATGCGGATATGAAGACTGAGGCTGCATCAGGTTCATCAAAAAGTTTCGGCTTGGTTCAGGACAGTGCTGCGCCGGAATCGAGTCAGCCAAATTTGCGCGTATCCCGTGAACCTGCCGACTCGGGGCTGCAGCTTGGCTTTCCAGCGCAAAACGCAGCCCTCGCAAACGGGGTTAAGTCAGAAGAAATCGAAAAAGAACCCTCATATCTTCTTCAGGCAAGCGTTTTCAGCGTTTACGAAGGCAGATATTACTCCGATGAGGACGAGAACGACAAAAATGTGCTGATGTTTATAGTTACCGATGAAAAAGACCTTGACGCATTTTCGGAACTGTTGACCGCTGTTCCTGAAAATGTCCAGGGGAATAAGCCCGAAGACGGTACGTTTATTGAAAACGAGCCGAAGTATACGGTATATGTTCCCGCAGACAGGGAAAAGGATAAATATGCGAAAGATAAAATTATAAGCGTTTGGTTTATAAAAAATGAAATTTGGTGCCTTTCGCAAGATGTGATCCAAAAGGAGTCCGGCAGCAGCAAGGATAAACTTTCGGAGGAAAAAATACTTTATAAAGCCGCTGGACGCGCCGAAAAGTTTGAAGATCTGGTAAAAAAGCTTAAGGATTCGGACAAAACCTCATAATCAAAAAACTGCCGCAGGCTATATCCCTGCGGCAGTTGTGTTTTTAAAGTCACTCAATATCCACCATTCGCTCGAGGCTTGCTCTTGCCCCAAGTAATTCGTTTTCCGGAAGTTCTATGGGATTTCGCCTTCCCTCAAGACAGGCGAGAACATCTTCAAGTGAAGTTTTTTTCATGTCCGGGCACACAAAGTTCTCTTTTACAGGAACAATGGTTTTACCGGGCAACTCCCGTTTGAGAATTTCACAAACGCCTGTTTCGGTTCCTACAATAAATTTTTGCGCACTCGAACTACGGGCATAATCAAGAATTCCCGCTGTTGATCCAATATAGTCAGCTTGACTTAAAACTTCCGGTCTGCACTCCGGATGGGCAAGAAGCTTCGCATCCGGCAGAGCCTGTTTTGCCGCTGCCGCGTCACTAAGCGAAACGGCATCATGAATGGGGCAGAAGCCATCAAAAAGAATAATCTCTTTTTCGGGGACTTTTTTCGCGACATAGGCTCCGAGGTTTTTATCCGGAACAAAAATAATCTGTCTGTTCGGTATAGACCGCACTATTTTCTCCGCCGATGATGACGTACAGCAGATATCGCTTACAGCTTTGACAGCGGCGGAAGAATTTACATAGCATACAACTGCCGCATCGGGATATCTTCGCTTAAGTTCCAAGACATCTTCCGGAGTCACCATGTCTGCCATAGGGCAGCCGGCGCTTTCGGAAGGCAGATAAACGGTTTTACCGGGGCAGAGTATTTTCGCACTCTCTGCCATGAATCTAACTCCGCAGAGGATTATAGTATCCTGTTCTGCTTTCTGTGCAAGTTTGGCAAGCGCAAACGAGTCGCCGACTGCGTCCGAAATGTCCTGAACCGGTAAGGGCTGATAATAATGGGCAAGAATTAGCGCATTGCGTTCATTTTTTAAAGATAATATTTTTTTCTTAATTTCATTCATAGGCATGTTCCTTTCGGACGGACGATAGGATATCCCCTTGTATGGGGATATTATATTTTGCCATGACAGTATAGCATAAAATACACCCGAATACAAACAATTGTGAGAATATGTTTTAAAAGCTGCGTATAATATGTTTTTGGCAAAAATAAAAAGCCTAATTCGGCAAAGTTTATCGTTTATTTTGCGGCGGATATGTGGTAAACTGGCTTCAGCTTGAATCCGAGCCTTTACTATTTAACAAAGGAGAGGCACAAATGAATATCAACCGCGCATCGATAAAACAAAACGCCAAAACTATAATTTCAGATACCAGACCTAATCCTATACTTGTGGGGCTGGTTTATCTTGCCATAGCATTCGTACTGGACTTCTTTATAAACACTGTCAGCGGGCAATATGAAATGACCAAGAAAATACTGGAGCATTATTACGCAGGCGATTATAATTATGTTCCGCCTATGCCGCAGTATAATCTGTGGAGTGTTTCCCTTCTTGTCGCACTTGCCGTTATGGTAATAATGATAAATGTCGGATTTACCATTTACTGCATGAATATCTGCCGTTTCAGACGAGCGGGTTTCGGAAACCTTTTTGATGGATTTGCGATTTTTGGAAAGGTTCTATGGTTGCATATACTCATGTTCGTATTAATATACCTTTGGAGCCTCCTTCTCATAGTGCCCGGAATTATCGCATTTTATCGCTACCGCATGGCGCTTTACATTATGATAGACAATCCGCAGCTCAGCGCAATAGAATGCATAAGAGAAAGCAAGCGGATGATGAACGGGCGGAAAGAAGAACTGTTTATGCTTGACCTCAGCTTTTTGGGGTGGATACTTCTGACCACGTTTCCATTCGTTATTGTATGGGTAAAACCGTATACCGAAATTACCTATGTAAATTATTACTTGGCTCTCCGCCATATGCCTTATACAAGCTATGACAGACTTGTTTAAAATTAAGGGAGTTTTAGAATGTACAGATTAAGCTGCATTTTTACAGTTATTTGCGCGCTTGTTCTTCACGTCTCTGCCGCCATTGCCTTATGCGTAAGGAAAAAGCAGAACTGGAACCCCATCCTTCTCGGAGCTTTGACATTTGTATTTTTTCAGGTTTTCATGCGACTGCCCATAATTCAGATTCTTCTGCCCAAATACTCGTGGTACATAGTGATGAGTTCCGCTCAGCCGGTTTTGTACGCTCTATTTTTGGGAAGTACTGCGGCACTTTTCGAAAATGGCGGAAGATACCTTGTAATGTCCCTTTTTCTGAAAACGCAAAGAAATGCAGCAGACGGTATCGCCTTCGGAATCGGACACGGGGGGATTGAGGCAATCCTTTTGGCTGGAATAAAAGGAGTGGCTATGCTGATATCCCCGGTGGAATTTGACGTTCCCGGCATAATTGCAGCATCGGGAGTGGAAAGGCTTTCCGCAATGCTGTTCCAGATAGCCCTTTCCGTAATGGTTATGAAAAGCGTTCGGGAAAAGAAAATTATATGGCTTATTGCAGCGTTTACCCTTCATACACTGGTTGATTTTGCGGTAGTGCTTGCTGCACAGAGCGTCAATGTTTGGGTTCTTGAAGCGGTGCTGTTCATATTCTCAGGCTGTATGGGCTGGTTTGCTCTCAACCAATATCGCAAAGAAATAATTCCGCTTACATAAGAAAAATAAAATTAGGCTTCCCGCGTGCATCGGCACAAGCGGGAAGCCTTTGACATTTAAGGGACTCTTTCATCGCCGAAGAAGAAAAGCGCCACGGTTCCGGGTCCGGTATGAGCACCGATTACAGTTCCAACGCTGTTTATAAGTACTTTTCCGTCAAGGTGAGGGAAACGCTCCTCAACAAGATCTGCAACCGCGCGGGCATCTTCAAAGCAGTCGGAATTGCTGATGTAGCATTTTCCGCTGTAATTAAGACCGTTTTCCGCGTGCTGTTCCATTCTGTTTACTATTTCTGAAATGGCTTTTTTCTTAGTGCGTATTTTTTCGCGCGGAATAAGCCTGCCTTCCGTATTCATATTGAGAAGCGGACAAATTTTTAAAAGAGTACCGAACATTGCCGATGTTCTTGAAATCCGACCTCCGCGGTAATAGCTTGTAAGATCTGTCGAGAAAAACCAGTGGTGCAGACGGAGCTTGTTTTTTTCAAGCCAATCGCGTGTTTCGGCAAGAGATTTGCCTTCATCACGCATTTGGCAGGCCATTGTAACCAGAAGCCCGTAACCGCTCGACGCTCCAAGCGAATCAACAATTGCAATTTCGCGCTCCGGATATTTGCCAAGAAGGATGGTTCTGGCGCTGTTGGCGGAATTTATTGTACCCGAAATTCCGCTTGACAGCGTTATATGGAGTATATCCATTCCGTTCTCAAGAAGCGGAGTCCACATTTGTTCATACTGTTCCGTACTCACTTGGCTTGTGGTCGGACTTGCACCCTCTGCGATTTTTTTGTAAAATACATCAAAAGGCATGGACTGTCCCAAGTCGTCCAGGTACTCTTTACCGTCCATTACAAAGTGAAAACTGGCATAGGGAATATTATTCAGACTGAAAAATTCTATCGGCATGTCGGCTGTTGAACAGCAGGTTAGAGCAAATTGGTTCATAGCAAGGCTCCTTATAAGGTATTCAAAACTATGTTTGGTGTTTAGCGTAATTATTATAAATCATTATAATGTGCGTGTCAATAACATATGGTAACAATAACCTCATACTGGCTTATGCTGTATTTACCATGGAAAAGTTGGAGAGTATCAAAAAATAATTAAATCTTACAATTTGCTATGAAAATAATTTAAGTGAAAATATCTTTAATATGCGCCGAAAACAAACGAAATAATAACTTGACAAAAAATTTTTCATATAGTATCTTTAATCCAGTTAGACATATCTAACCAGATTTCAAAATTTGTATATTATGTATAAATAAGGGGCGTTTATTTTTACGCGATGGTTAGAATACTATAACTTAATAAGAAAGGAGATTTTTATGAGCGTTGTTATTATCGGAGGAAACGAGCGTATGGAAAGAATGTATTCGGACCTATGCCTTAAGCACGGATGTAAAGCAAAAATATTTACAAAAGCAAGTGGGGATATAAGTAAAAAGGTAGGCTCTGCGGATTTGTTTGTATTGTTTACAAGTACCGTTTCACATAACCTTGTAAAAACCGCGTTAAATGAGGCAAAGCGCTGCAATGCAGAAGTGGAGCGGTGTCACAGCAGCAGTCTTAGTGCGCTTAAAAATATTTTGCAGGAACGGTTTCCGTGTGAAACAATCTGCAATATATAGGCAAGGACAGCAGTATTTCCCGCTGTCCTTGATTCCGGATTATATAAGAATACGCTCAAGATCGTTTATGGTCTCTGCTATGCACAAAGCCCCTTCACCCTCAAGCTCTTCCCTGCTGCCGTATCCGTAAAGCACTCCTATGCAGTCGAGTCCGTTTTTCTTGGCACCCACTACGTCGTGCGAGCGGTCACCTATCATGACGACTTTGGATTTATCTTTTATTTCGCAGGATTCAAGGGCGTAAGCGATGACTTCTTCCTTTTTGGTTCTTGTTTCGTCAAGCGTGCTCCCTGCAATGAAATGAAAATAACGGTCGATTCCGTATCTTAAAAGTATTTTCTTTGCAAAAGATTCCGGCTTGGAAGTAGCGAGAACAGGCACTCTTCCGGCACAGAGAAGTTTATCGAGCAGAAGGTCAACACCTTTGTACATGCTGTTTTCAAAAATACCTTTCTCCTGATAATATTCTCTGAAAAATTTTGCGGCCTGTCCGGCTTCTTCGGGAGTGTATCCGTAATACTTTGAAAACGATTCAGCAAGCGGAGGGCCGACAAACTTCTTAAGTTGCTCTCTGTCTTTTATCTCCGTTCCCATACGGTTCAAGGAATAGATGACAGAATTGACTATGCCGGGGGCAGAGTCGCTTATTGTTCCGTCAAGGTCAAAAAATATATAGTCGTATTTTTTCATGAATTTCTCCTTATAAGCGGTATTGTCTTTAGCCTGTCCGAATAAGGATACCATTTTGAAGCGATTAAAGCAATATGCCGGCTAAAAGTGTATAAATCACCGGACTTTGATAAACTATTTAAATTAAAAGAAAGCCTATTAAAGAAATTGGCAGTAGACGGCGTTCATAATATGCTCAAGGAGATGTCCTTCATGTTTAAGCCGATTTGAACCGGCTTTACGGTATTTGTGTTTCTCATAACTAATTGAACATGGGCAAAGCCTTTTCGACAATAGTAATGATTTTGCAGGCAAATTATTGACAGGGGCTTAAAAAGCGCTTTGGCTTTCTTTTTCTGCCTCAAGCGAGGCAAGAACGACAAAGCGTTTGTCGCGGCCTGCGGATGTGCAGGTAGACAGCATGACAACGGGGGACTTCCCATCAGGCTCGTTGAGAATGCTGCCGCCGGCACAGGATTTTATATATTCGGGCAAATCGCCCAAGCCAGTGCGTTCGGAAAAGCCGAAAGAAAACAGGGGGCTGTCACAGCCGACAATGAAGGCAGTGAAAATTTTATATTTTAAGCTACTTTTTTCTGTAAAAATATACATATCGCTATGTTCGGAAAGATATAGAGGATCGGAATATTTTTTTAGGCCGCCAAACATATCGCCGCTTTTCATATTGTGACCGTATATGACCGACAAAGCATCGGAAAAATCGGGAGAATTGCGGTAATCTATAAAAATTGCACCGGAACTGCTTTTTTGCAGGCTATAGGTCCTGTTAAGATACTTGAAGTTGTCATCTGACTGCATAAGCGGATAGCTTATGTTTGTACCTGGTATCCACAGCCAGCCGATGGTTTCGGGATTTACGGATTTCAGTGAATACAAATCCACATAAACATTGGGAAAATATTCACCTGAAATGCAGGAAGAAACGGTTGTCGAGAGAAAAAAGTTTTCTTCCCGGCTTTTATCGTATGCCGCTGCGGCTTTTTTGTATTCTATTTCAGTTATAACAACCTTTGCAGCGCTTAAAATCAAAATAAGCGCAAGTGCAAAGGTGAGAATTATACGCAGTTTTGCTGACATTCTTTATCTTGCTCCTCCCCAATAAATCAAAACAGAAGATGCTTAAATAAACTTCTTTATTTTACAATCTTATAAAAGTAAAAAAACG
>JAAYWX010000477.1 GCA_012516225.1 Clostridiales bacterium | reverse complement strand
TCTGTCCCCAAAGCAGTTCACAAGGGAGCAGGTGAAGCGGCTGGACAATGTTTTTGACAGCGTTTCAAGAATGTTCAGTCTTCAGCTCGCCGGAATGCTCCGCTCCGCCTGCCAAATGGAGATTTTGCAAGTGGAAGAAGAAGAGTTCCGCGAGTTCAACAATGCCCTTGGCGATTCCATACTGGTTGCCATTATCGGTATGAACAGCGAAGAAAACCGGATTGACGACAAACCCGTTTTGGTTGAAATGTCACGCCAGATTTCTTTTTCCATTATGGATCGATTGTTGGGCGGAAATGGCATGGGGTATGACATTGAAAGAGATTATACCGACATTGAGCTTTCTTTATTGGAGTATGTGTTTAAACAGCTTTTACCCCTCATGGATAACGCATGGGGCAATTATATGGAAATCCATCATTCCTTAGATATGATTGAAACGAATTCCAGATTAATGCAACTGGTGCAGCCCGACGAAGCGGTCGCAATCATTGCAATTGAAGTTACAATTGAAAATTTAAAAGGGAATATCAACGTTTGTCTTCCGGCTTCCTCGCTTGAAGAAGTATTCCGTGTTTTCAATTCAAAATATGTAAAAATGCCTAAGAAGGAAGATCCTTCGGTGGAACAACAACGCAAGTCTGGAATTATGCACGCCCTAAAGGGTTCTCCGTTGACTATTAGCGCAATGTTAGGTAAAACAGAAATCAGCCTGAAAGATTTGCTTAATTTGCAGGCAGGCGATATTATTCCACTCAATACCCGGGTGGATCAAGATTCAATTGTTTTGGAAGTAGAGGGCTTGCCATGGTTTACAGGTGTTATAGGAACAAAGCAGAAAAAATACGCCGTTAAAATCAACAAATCTCTACAATAAATAAGAAAGGTGATTTCTATGGAGCCGAATAACGAAGAAATCTTTTCTGCTATGGACATTGACGCTATAGGAGAAATTCTGAATATCAGTTTGGGTTCTTCAGCGACCTCCGTTTCGGAAATGCTGGAACAGCGTGTGAATATTACAACCCCCCGCGTTGAAGTGATGCCTTCGAAGGATGTTCATTTTGAATCGATGGAACCGGCAATTGCGGTTGAAATCAATTACGTAAGCGGATTGGACGGAAAGAATATTTTGATTTTAAAAGAATCCGATGTAAAAGTAATTGTTGGTTTACTGCTTCATACCGATTATTCTGAGCAGGAATTCGTGATGGATGAAATGAGTATTGGGGCAATTTGTGAAGTTATGAACATGATGATGGGCGCTTCCGCTACGGCGCTTTCACAGTTCCTGAATATGGCCATTAACATTTCCCCGCCGACCTCTTTCCCAATCAGCGATTCCGAGCAGTTTAAAAGCAAATATTTTGAAAATGAAGAAAATGTTGTTACAGTACATTTCAATTTAATGATCGGCGATATGGTAAACAGCGAGTTTATCAGCTTGATGAAAGTCGATCTGGCGAAAGGTCTCGTCCAATCCTTTAATTTTGGGGCGCCTACCGCCGCAGAGGAGCCGGCAGAGGAACCTGCTCCGCCAAAACCGCACCCGACGCCCTCAAATCCGCAGCCTGTACCTTCCAAACCACAGCCGGTACAGCAGCATAAACCGGCACCGGCGGCAAGCAGACCTGCTCCTGTAGTAGAAGCAGCGCCAAGTTATGAACCACCGGAGAATTATAATGTGGGACGAGTTGCATATCAAAGCTTTGATGCGGAAGATACCGTGCTAACGAACGATCAAAATAATAACCTGAATATGATTATGTCCGTTCCGCTACAAATTACGGTTGAAATCGGCCGTTCCAAAAAGCCGATTAAAGATATTCTGGATTTTACATCAGGGACCATTATAGAATTGGATAAGCAAGCCGGTTCTCAGGTCGACGTCTTTGTAAACGGCAAACGCATCGCAAAGGGAGATGTTGTCGTTGTAGACGATTTTTATGGTGTACGAATTACAGAAGTATTAAGC
>JAAYWX010000444.1 GCA_012516225.1 Clostridiales bacterium | reverse complement strand
GGTTCCATGGTTATCAAGGATATGAAAACCGCGCCGGAAAGCAAGGGAATTCCGGTTATCGCCATTGATGACGACCGGCGAAAAAGAGGAACGCGGATTCATGGCGTAAAAGTCGTGGGCGGCCGGGAAAGTATTCCCAAAATGGCGGCGCGGTATAATATCGACCAAATCCTCCTGGCAATCGCGTCAGCGAAAAAAGAGGAAAAGCAGGCCATCCTGAATATCTGTGCAAAAACAGGCTGCCAGCTGAAAACCATCCCCGCGCTTTATGAAATCATTGAGGACAGCGCCGATCCGCTTAAAATCCGCGATGTGGATATTATCGACCTGCTGGGCAGGGACGAGATTCATTTGAATACCGAAGAAATCAGCGGATACCTGAAAAACAAGACCGTACTGGTGACGGGCGGCGGCGGATCGATCGGCAGCGAGCTTTGCCGCCAGATCGCTTACTTTAATCCGAAAAAACTGATTATATTTGATATTTATGAAAACAATGCTTATGATTTACAGAATGAACTTCTGATGCGCTTTAGGCATTTGAATCTGGAGGTTCTGATTGGCTCCGTACGCGACAAAGCCAGAATCGAGCATATTTTTTCCGTTTGCAGGCCGGACGTTGTTTTCCATGCGGCGGCGCACAAGCATGTGCCGCTGATGGAGCTCAGCCCGGGCGAAGCGGTGAAAAACAATGTTTTCGGTACGCTCAATGTTGCGGAGATGTGCGATAAATTTGACGTAAAGCGCATGGTGCTGATTTCTTCGGACAAAGCGGTCAACCCGACCAATATTATGGGTGCGACCAAGCGCATATGCGAATTGATTATTCAGTATTACAGCCGGCACAGCAAAACGGATTACGTGGCTGTCCGCTTTGGCAACGTGCTTGGCAGCAACGGCAGCGTGATTCCGCTTTTTAAAAAGCAGATTGCAAACGGCGGCCCGGTTACCGTAACGCATCCGGATATCATCCGTTATTTTATGACCAGTCCCGAGGCGGCCCGGCTGGTTATTCAGGCGGGCGGAATGGCGCGCGGCGGGGAAATCTTTGTTTTGGATATGGGGCAGCCTGTAAAAATCGTTGATTTGGCGCGCAATTTGATTCGCCTTTCCGGTTTACAGCCGGATGTTGACATTAAAATCGTATATACAGGTCTTCGTCCCGGCGAAAAGCTGTATGAAGAACTGCTTCTGGACAGCGAAGGAGGATGCCAGAAAACAAGCCATGAGCTGATTTACATCGGTACCCCGATTCCTTTTAATGAAGAAACCTTTATCAGCCAGATTGAACAGCTCAGAAAGGTTGCCGGCGTCGATAATGTGAAAATGATGGAGATTGTCCATGAGTTAGTGCCAACGTATACCGGCCATGCCGAGCAAACGGATGCGCTTGCCAATTAAGCCTTGATAATAAATGCAAAGAAAAACCCGCAGACAATGAATGACTGCGGGTTTGTTTATTTTTGTTCCGGCGCGGGAATTCCTAGCCGGTCGTTTTTCCAGCATTCGTAACATAATCC
>JAAYWX010000024.1 GCA_012516225.1 Clostridiales bacterium | reverse complement strand
TGGGATATAGGTGATATTATCGGGGTTGAAGGCTTCTTTTTCCGCACCCGCAAGGGAGAAATTTCTGTTCATTGCAAAAATGTTAAGCTGCTTTCAAAATCTCTTCTTCCTTTGCCCGAAAAATTCCATGGGCTTACGGATCTTGAAACGCGCTACCGCCAGCGCTATGTCGACCTTATCGTCAACCCCGAGGTGCGACGGAACTTTGAAATACGCAGCCGCTTTATACGACATATACGCAGGTTTCTTGATGAGCGCGGATATATGGAAGTTGAAACTCCCGTCCTTAACACAATTTCCGGAGGAGCGTCTGCACGTCCGTTCATTACACATCATAATGCTCTGGATATTGATATGTATCTCCGTATAGCAACGGAGCTGCATTTAAAGCGCCTTGTTGTAGGCGGGATTGAACGCGTATATGAAATAGGCAGAATATTCCGCAATGAAGGCATGGACACAAAGCATAATCCGGAATTTACATCGGTTGAGCTTTATGAGGCGTATGCGGATTTCAATGATATGATGGATCTGTTTGAGGAGCTTCTGTCAAGCGCTGCTATGGAAATACTTGGCACATATGAAATTACATGGCAGGGAGAGCGTGTTAACCTTGCCCCGGGATGGGAAAGACTGACAATGGCGGATGCAGTTAAAAAGTATCTTGGAATTGATTTTATGTCGGTTACTTCCGATGAGGAGGCCGTCAGCCTTGCAAAGTCCGTGGGAGTGGAAATTCCAAAAGAGAAGGAAAAAACATGGGGCAACGCGCTTTATGAGTGTTTTGACCAGAAGGTGGAGGAAAAACTTATCCAGCCCACTTTTATAACCATGCATCCGGTTGACGTATCGCCGCTGGCAAAACGCAGTCCGCAGGATCCGAGGCTTACGGAGCGTTTTGAACTTTTTATCTGCCGCAGTGAAATGGGCAATGCGTTTTCAGAACTTAATGACCCCATTGATCAGAAGCAGCGTTTCCAAAAGCAGGTCGAACTCCGCAAAATGGGTGATGCAGAGGCAAGTATGATGGATGAGGACTATATTACCGCGCTGGAGTACGGACTGCCTCCAACGGGAGGACTCGGAATCGGAATAGACCGCTGTGTCATGATGCTTACGGGAGTGGACTCGATAAGAGAAGTCATTTTGTTCCCGACAATGAAACCTATTGACGCTTAGTGCGATTTTGAGGCTGTGGCATGGCAGTTCTTGCTTTGCCGCAGCTTTGTTGTGTATTTCGGGGAGGACACCGGTGTGGAAAGGATTACATCAAGAAAAAACCGAATAATAAGCCATTTCAGAAATCTGGCATCCGTCGGGGAATATCGCCACAAAACCGGTGAATTTATATGTGACGGGGAAAAAACCCTTAGAGAAGCCCTTATGTACGGGAGCGGTGTAACCTGCGTCCTATGGGAGGAAGAACCTGCGTTTGAACTGGAAAAAGGCATTGAGCAGTATTGCTGCCCCAATGAACTTATACAATATGTATCGCCGCTGAAAAATTCTCAAGGACCTGTTTTCAGCGTTAAAATTCCACAAAACCGCACCGGAAGCGCAGGAAAGCCCAAAAACGTCATTGTTCTTGAAAATGTACAAGATCCCGGCAATGTCGGAACCGTTATAAGAACCGCAAACGCTATGGGAATAGATATGATAGTTCTCGTAGGGAATTGCACTGATCTCTACAACCCGAAAACAGTACGCGCAACGATGGGAGCGGTATTCAGACAGCAGGTTGCCGAAATGACGGTAAATGAATTGAAAAGTTATGTAAACCAAAATGGACTGCGGCTCTACGGTGCTGCGCTGAACGCCAGTGCGGAGGATGTCCGTAATGTAAATATGAAAAACCTTGCCGTCGCTGTCGGAAGTGAGGGCAAGGGGCTATCGGAAGAACTTCTTTCAATTTGCGACGGGCAGCTTATAATTCCTATGCAGCCGGATAGCGAATCTTTGAATGTAGCGGTGGCTGCCTCAATAATTATGTGGGAAATGCGCAGATAGACGCATATACGGACAAAAAAGGGGCAATTATTTTGTCAGTACTTAAATTTTGGGTATGGCTGTCCTCACTCGCCGGACTAAAGCCAAAAACGAGATATGAGCTGTTAAACGCTTTCGGAGATCCTGAAGCCCTATATTTTGCGGATGAAAAACAGATTTTGGGAAGACTTGCCATTAGCGAACCGGAGCGCACATCCTTAATGGACAAGAGCCTTGACAAGGCAAATGAAATTCTCGAAAAATGCCGCGAAAACGGTACTGCTGTCATCACCCTTCAAGATGCTGTCTATCCGCAGAGACTTAAAAACATTTATGACCCGCCTGTAGTCCTGTATGTAAAGGGAAGACTCCCAGCAATAGACGAACAGGCGGCTATAGGCGTTGTCGGTACACGCAAGGCAACGTCTTACGGGATAAAAATGGCACAGAAGCTTGGATTTGAGATAACAAAATGCGGTGGGCTTGTTGTAACAGGTCTTGCGGAAGGAATAGACAGCGCGGCGGCGGAAGGCGCGCTTCGTGCGGGCGGCTCATGCATAGGCGTGCTGGGCTGCGCTATTGACGATGTTTACCCAAAGACGAATTCGGGACTTTATGATGATGTTGCCATGGCGGGTGCTCTGGTCAGCGAATATCCGCCGGGGGCGGCGCTGACCAGAAAGAACTTTCCCGAAAGAAACCGGATAATCAGCGGGCTGTCCATTGGCGTGGCCGTAGTTGAGGCGCCTTTCGGCAGCGGCGCTCTCATAACATCATCCCTCGCCCTTGAACAGGGAAGAGAGGTTTTTGCCGTTCCCGGAAATGCCGATGCGCCCAATTGGTTCGGTTCGAATGAGCTTATAAGAAACGGCGCCCAGCTTGTAACCAAGGGCTGGGATGTTCTTGAAGGATTTGAAAGGCTTTTCCCGGGCAAACTGTCGAAGTCAGGTGCGGGCAGGATTCAGTCTTTTCAATACAGGCAGGAAAATGAAAAAACCGTTCCAACTACCGAAAAAAGCGAGAAAAAAACACTGCTGCCGGTAGAAACGGGGCAGGGATTTGCAAAACTGAAGGTTAGAACTGACAGAAAAAGGATTGACAATGCAGAAAAGCGGGAATATATTGATTTGCAAGAGCAGCTTTCCGGACTGACTGAAAACCAGCTTAAGATCATATCAGTAATGGAAAAAAAGTCCATGCATGTTGACGATATAATAGATTTGTCGGGACTTGCCGCCCCTGCAGTGCTCTCTGAGCTGACAATTCTGCAGATTAAAGGCTTTGTTACTCAGGAGAGCGGAAAACGATTTACGTTGAATATAAAAAAGCCGTAAGGCTGCTTTATTATAATTTTAAGAATTGAGGTCAGATATGCCAAAAAGTAAGACGGATCTGGTCATTGTTGAGTCGCCCGCCAAGGCGAGAACAATTGAAAAATACCTTGGCAGCAAATATCATGTTGTAGCCTCCATGGGGCATCTTAGAGATCTTCCCAAAAGCACCATGGGTGTAGATATAGAAAACGGATTTGAACCGGATTATCAGCCGGTAAAGGCCAGAAAAGATGTTATAGAAGAACTTAAAAAACTTTCCAAATCGGCAGATACAGTATATCTTGCAACTGACCCTGCCCGCGAAGGAGAAGCAATTTCATGGCATTTGAAAGAATTGCTGAATCTTCCGGACGAAAAGGCAAAACGGGTCACTTTCAACGAAATAACTAAGAAAGTAGTCAGCGAGAGCATAGCGTCGCCACGGGAGATTGATATGAACCTTGTGGACGCACAGCAGGCAAGACGAATTCTTGATCGCATAGTGGGGTATAAGCTCAGCCCACTGCTATGGAGGAAAATCAGGAGAGGGCTTTCCGCAGGACGCGTCCAGTCTGTTGCAACCAGAATGGTGGTTGAACGCGAAAATGAAATAAAGGCCTTCAAATCGGAGGAATACTGGAACCTTGATGTTATACTTGAACGCATTGAAAAGGAAGGCAGCATAGTAGCACGTTTTCATGGTACGGAAACAAAAAAGCTTGAACTTCACAGTGAAAGCGAAGTAAACAAGGTTATCGATGAAATATCAAAGGACGAGTTTTATATAAAGACCGTCAAGCGGGGGGAGAAACAGCGCTCTCCATCGCCCCCCTTTATTACGTCCACGCTGCAGCAGGAAGCGTCGCGCAGGCTCGGAATGACGCCGAAGCGTACGATGTCGGTTGCACAGCAGCTTTATGAAGGCGTCGATATTTCAGGGGAAGGGACAGTAGGCTTGATAACCTATATGAGGACAGACTCCCTGCGCCTTTCGGACGACGCGCTGAGCGCGGCAAAGAACTTTATAATCAGCCATTACGGTGAAGAATACTATCCTGCAAAAACGCGCACATTCAAAACAAAAGCGGGAGCTCAGGACGCACACGAGGCTATACGGCCAAGCAATATCGAACTTACTCCCGAACTCGTGAAAAAAGACCTTACACCGGATCAGTACAGGCTGTACAGGCTTATCTGGGGCCGCTTTACAGCCTGCCAGATGGCTAATGCCATATATGACAGCGTTACTATAGACGCGGTTTCCGCGGGATATCTTTTCCGCGCGAACAATTCGGAATTGAAATTTGCCGGCTATACCGCCGTTTATGAGGAAGCCAAAGACGAAGAAACTGATGAAAAGGAAAACCCTTTACCCGATCTTAAAGAAGGAGAAAAGGTAAAACTTAAAAAGACCGATAAGGAACAGCAGTTTACACAGCCGCCTTCACGGTATACAGAAGCTACTCTTATACGTGCTATGGAAGAAAAAGGCATCGGCAGGCCAAGCACATATGCCCCTACCATAAGCACGATAACCGAGCGTGAGTATGTAATTAAAGAAGGCAAATATTTGCGCCCCACTATTCTGGGAGAAGTAGTCACGCAGCTTATGGAGGAACGTTTCCCGGATATTGTAGATCTGCGTTTTACGGCAAGAATGGAGGAAACGCTTGACAACGTAGAAGAAGGCAAGCGTTACTGGAAGGACGTATTGTCAGATTTTTACGGGGATTTTGAAAGAGAACTTCAAGAAGCGGAAAAAGCGCTTGAAGGTCAGCATATAAAAGTCCCGGATGAAGTTTCGGATGAGATATGCGACAAATGCGGACGAAGAATGGTGGTTAAAACCGGACGGTTTGGAAGATTTCTTGCCTGTCCGGCTTATCCGGAATGCGACTTTACAAAACCTTTGGTGATTGAGATGCCCGGCAAATGCCCCAAGTGCGGCGGACGCATATTAAAACGGACATCCAAAAAAGGCTATGCATATTACGCGTGCGCGCGCGGGGCGGAGTGCGGCTTTATGACGTGGGATGTCCCCGTGAAAGATATCTGCCCGGAATGCGGGAAAACGATGTTTAAGCTTTCAGGGC
>JAAYWX010000234.1 GCA_012516225.1 Clostridiales bacterium | reverse complement strand
ATTTTATATATTATTTCCTTTTGACTAATGGAGCAAAACACATTATTTTCAAGAATTTGTATAAGCTCAAGCAGATCTGTTTGAGCTTATGTGGTTCTATACGGTACGCTGGCATATAAATTTACGCGTAAAAATGTTTTCCTCGTTTAGCAGACTGTTCCCCAAAATGCTCGCTGTCCCTCAAACTTGATATTATATATATTTTGACCGTTCAGATTAAGATTACCCTTTTCGGCTGGTGTTGCCTTATGCGGGGCTGAAAAGCGGCAAGAGACATAAATAGCAAAATAAATACCTCAAAAAGGCTGTCGTTATTCAGAATATCTTAAAGATATGCAGCGGTCAGCGCGGCAAATAAAAATTTTCTTTTAAAATTAAAAATGCTGACACCGCTTTTCAGGTAGTGTCAGCCGATAAATTTAAAATATTCTAAAGCAAATCAACGTTATTGCCGTCCGCGCACAGATCCGAACCCTATTATATAATACCGGTCTGTTTTATTTATATCCCGCTTTCGGCAACCTTTATCATAATCGCACATTCAATGCGCTTCTTGAAAAGCTCGCAGCCATACTTATAAATACCGGAAATATCTCCTGTGGCATGATAAGCATTTGCCGCACAGCCTCCGCTGCAATATAACTTTGCCCAGCAATCCGAGCAGGCAGGACGTGCGTAAGCGTTGCACTGTTTAAATCTATTGCGCAACTCAGTATTAGTAATTCCGTCCCAGACATTGCCCATACTGTATTTCTCGTTGCCCACAATTGATGGCAGGGAAAAAGCTCTCCCCATGGGGTAACCGCAAGATATTCCGTTCCGCTGCCGCAGCCCGATATGCGCTTGTAAATGCACGGTCCGCCCTCAAGGTCTACCATATAATGGTAAAAAGTAAATCCATTTCCTTCTCTTTTCCTGCGAATCATCTCTTCGGCAAGGATTTCATACTGCCTGAGAAGAACCGGAAGATCCTCTTCTGTAAGGGCGTACGGATCGTCCGGCGCGCAAACAACAGGCTCCATGGAAAGCTCTGTAAACCCAAGATCGGCCATATGAAATACATCTTTAGTAAATTCCACATTGCTGTGAGTAAATGTACCGCGTATGTAATAATCTCTATTTCCGCGAATTTTAACAAATTTTTGGAATTTTGGGACAATTTCATCATAACTGCCTTTACCGCTTACAGTTTTTCTTAGGCGGTCATGCGTTTCCCTGCGCCCGTCGAGACTCATAACGACATTGCACATTTCACGGTTTGCAAATTCTATAACATCGTCGTCCACCAAAACTCCGTTTGTCGTAAGGGTAAAACGGAACTTCTTACCGGTTTCAGTTTCACGCGAGCGGGCGTATGAAACAAGCCGCTTGCAGACATCCCAGTTCATCAGCTGTTCTCCGCCGAAAAAATCTACTTCAAGATTTTTCTGACTGCCGGAATTTGCTATCAAAAAATCAAGAGCCTGTTTTCCTACATCAAAGCTCATAAGGGCCCGTTCTCCGCTGTACCTGCCTTGAGAAGCAAAACAGTACTCGCAATTTAAGTTGCATGTATGCGCGACGTGAAGGCAAAGCGCTTTTATTGCGCGGGATTTGTTTTTGAGGTCACAGGCGTGATCTTTATAGCGGTCTTCTGTAAAGAGTTTGCCTTCGGATTTAAGTTCTCGAACATCGGCTATACATTCTAAAATCTCTTCCTTGGTAATTTCGGGATCGTCCTTATATTTTTCCATCATGCGCTGAACGATTTCATCTTCATGATAGGATTCAAACAGTTCAATTATATCATAGGCAAGGTCGTCCACACAGTGGACAGAGCCGCTGAAAACATCGAGAACAATATTGTATCCGTTTAATTTATATTGATGTATCATAGGTACCTCTTCTAAATCAAAATATGATATGCGGAATTTCAGCGATACGCCGCAAAAATAAAAAACGTACTTAAATACACTGCGGACCGAAACAGGGAAAATGCTGCCCGGCAGAATACAGGCCGAGCAGCATTTTATACCTGTTTCAGGCAAAATCAAGGCTTATTTGCATTTCTCGCAAAGCTGATTTGCAACGCCGCAGGATGTTTTGCATGCAGACTGGCAGGAAGTCTGGCACTCGCCGCAACCGCCCGTTTTCAGGGTGCTGGCAAGGTCACGCGTGCTGAGTGTTTTTATTCTTTTCATTATGACAACTCCTTAAAGAATTACTGATACACAGCTTAATATAAAATATAATGTATAGATTGTCAAGGGCAGGAAAAAGTTTAGAAAGTCATGCAAGAACGCGCAACGTTTTAGGCATGCCTCCACTTGTGCTGCGGAGCGAAACTCCCGCTTCACGCTGAATTATAAGGCTTTTTATCATTTCTTCGGTGATTTCTTCTCCTGGAACAAGGAGGGGTATCCCGGGAGGATATGCCCATACATATTCAGCGGATATTTTTCCTCTTGAATCCTTTATGGATATTGTTTTTGCATTTCTTGCCTGTGCTTCAGAGGGGCTTATTCTGCGCGGAGGTATTTTCGCGGGGGTAAAGGGAATGCGCGGAGCGGTTTTTCGTACTTCTCCGTCTATAATCCTCAGGGCCTTCGCGAGCCGGATAATATTTTCATCGCTGTCAAGGATACCGGTCATAGCAACTACATATTCGCATGCGGCCATTTCGCACTCTATGCCAAAACGTGTGCGCAGATCACCCATAAGGGAAATTCCCGTTGTATCCGTCCCTTCACAGGAAATGACAATCTTGCTTCTGTCAAAGCCCCAGACGCTGGGGTTTTCTATTCCCCGACGCAGATATCCGGCTGAATGTTCTATTTTCTGGCAACTGAACAAATCGCTGTGACCCGGAATTTTGAGATTCTGCAAAGGGGAAACCGCCTCATCAAAACGGTCAAGCCTTTTTTTCCAAGCTTTGAAAAGCTCTCCGCCTCGAGATTCAAGCAAGTCCCTCGTTCCGTCTATAGAACTCATAAGCAGGTATGAGGGGCTGCTGGTTTCATATACGGAAAGTTCCCGCAGTATATCGTCCGCACATATAAGCCCGCCGTTGAGGTGAAGAAGACCTGTCTGTGTCAGCCCCGTAAGCGTCTTGTGAAGACTGTGGACAACGATATCCGCGCCCGCACTGATAGCACCTCCGCCGAAGTACGGCGACAGACCAAGATGCGCCCCATGCGCCTCGTCTACAATCAAAGGAGAACCATAAACGTGGCAGACAACCGCAATTTCGGCTATGTTGCTGATTATTCCCTCATAAGTAGGGCTTGTGATGACAACCGGCGTACCGGGACAGTTCCGCACAACTTCTTCAATATCTTTAGCCGAGATGCTTCCGCAGAATCCGAATCCTTCAACTGCGGGCGGCGATATGTAAACGGGGGAAAGACCATTCAGCTCGGCAGCATTGTATACCGATTTATGGCAGTTCCTTGCCATAATCAGCTTTCCGTTCCCGCATGCCTTAGAAGCGGCGGCAACAGCCGCAAGTATTCCACAGGTTGATCCGTTGACGAGGAAAAAACATTCCTCGCTGTTCCACAGCCTTGCCGCTAAATGCATTGCTTCAGCGAGAACGCCGGTCGGGTTATGAAGATCGTCAAAACCGTCTATTTCTGTAATGTCGTAAGGGGCGCCCAATTCCTCAAGGAAAGGAATTCCGGCAGAATTTCGCTTATGTCCTGGCATATGCATCGGCACCGAACCGCTTTTTGCATATTCTTTAAGCCGGGATAAAAGTGTTGTATGTCCAAAGTCCTGAATGCAAATCAGCTCCTTGTCAGCTCAACGGGAACAACGCCAATTTCCTCAGCGATATGACAGCGCTTCCGGTTTTTTTATTTCCGCTTGGAAGCTCTGACGTAACGGTTACGCTGAAGTTAAGGCCGCCGCTTCCTATGCTTATTCCCTGTTTATTCAATTCGGTCAGCAATTCGTCAAGCTTTACATAGTAGGTATAGGTGGAAGTAAGAGTGGAAACCGCCTTATCGGTTTCCGCATCATATACGCTAAGGGAAAGTTCCGTACCGGAATTGCCGCAGCGGAAAGCCGCCTTAATAATTTTGCTTTGCGAAATGTTTGAGTCGTTAACGGTGAAATAAATTCTGCGCGACTCGTCGCCTCCTCCGGCGGGAACAAGTATGCTGTCGCCATCACACGGGATAAAGAAGCTGTCAATGCCCTTTTTAGTACCGTCCTTATTTGAAAAGCTGACGGTGGGCGCAGACTCTCCTGTGCGGTAGGCAGCAATCAGCGTATTTACAAACAGTTTGGCTTCGGTTTCATTTATGTCTTTGCTGTGGCCCATGCCGGAATAAGTAATATTGCCGCATGTATAGATATAATAGCTGTTTGCGGCGTCATTTTTGGCATAGATATTGGAATCCGGGTATTTTCCTGACGTATCGTCCTCCAGGCAATACCAAACTACCATATCGTCTGGGTTCATGTTGAGCTGATAATACTGGAAATGAGTATCCGCCACAGTCATGCTGTTGTCAGACCCGACGCCTTTAAAAAGGGCTGTATTGACATCGTACGGATATGTTGTTATCTGACCTTTGTTTAGCTGTGAAACTGTCGTTGTAAAACCTGCTTTATCGTTTGTATCATTTGTGCTGAACCTTGCGTTTTTAAAAGGCATTTTGCCTGAAAGCAGGAATCTTGCGAGAACCCCGGTGGTAAGCCCCTGCGTTTCGGGAACGGTTTTGCCTTTTAAGGAACTTATGGAATCCGCATTGCCAAGGCTTTTTGCTTTGTAAGCAATGTCGTATCCGGCGTTTTTAATGCCGCTTACGTCTGCGCCGGAATAGGAGTCCGCCACAGGTCCGGGCCTTTTAGGAGTCCTTTTGGTTATTTCATCCGGAATGTAGCTTGTATATCCGTAAACCGGGTCGGCTACTCCATATCTGTCCATTCCTATCTTCCCTCGGAGCAGCATATTTACACTGTAACCGTTTATTTTTGCGTCTTTGCTTCCATAGACATAGACATTGCCGTACCTTACCCTGAAATCTGCGCGCGGAAGAGAGTAAAAAGAGGTTGTATCGTGGGTCATAAGCACAGGACGGTTGCTGTCGATAAATTTCGATACAGCTTTTACCGTATCCGTACTGAGTTCGCCGTAACTGTCCCCAAAGCCGAGAACAAGCATATCAAATGAGGCAAGATATAGACCCGGGTCTGAATACTGGACGGTTTTTATATTGCCGTCCTTATCTATAAAGGTATGTGAAAGCGGGTTTCTTGAAGATACATTGTTCACAGTGCTGGCAGAAACGGTTGTGACCCGGACTTTTATGTCCTCACTGACGTCTGCAAGCAGTTTGCCGATTATACCTCGGTAACTTTTGCCGGTAACGGAACTTGGGTATCCGCCGGAAGCGGCTTCCGCTGTCTGCTCCTGAAGGTTAATAGTTCCGGCATCCGGGGCTATCTGGAGTATCTCCACAGTTTTTACGGGCTCCACCGCCAGCGGTAAAACTCGTGTATAGTTGACTTCATCATCATATGCCATATAAACGTTGTCTGCAATGGATATTTTCCATGGCACAAGCCCAACCTTGCTGTCAGGGAGCTCATAAAACAGATAGTATTCCTTGTCTGCGGAAAGGTTTCCGTTTGCAACTCTCACACCCGGAGATGCGTTTTTCCATTCACGTATGCCGGCGTCGTTTATTATTTCATTTTCGCTGAAGCTTCCGTTGCCGTCCATGTCTATGTACAGGTTGCAGGTATAGCGCGTATTCTGAGGCAGCGGGTCGGCGGCGTTTTGGATTTTGAAAACATACTCCAGCCTGTTGACCCCTTCCGTTCTGATAAGGCTGTTCATTTTTCCGTTTTCTATCGAATATACCGTAGGATACTTCACATAGCTTCCGTTGGCATTCTTGGAAAAGACTATATCGGGTTTAGGGAGATTTACATACCGCTTCAAGAGGTTTTTGTTCAGATCGCTGTTTGAAACGGCAGACCAGCTTTTTACATTCTTTTTAGTGCATATAGTTCCGAGGAGATCATACAGGTTTGAATTTGCATCAACATAGGCGGGGTTTGGGCCTTTGTATAGCGTGTAGGACACCGTTCTGCCCTTTGGATCGTTTGTATATCCGCTTTTTACCGACCCAAAGGTGCTGTAAGCAGAGTTTACCTTTATGTCACAGTAAAATTTGTCCCCGCTGTTATATCCGCTGAGGTCAAATGAAACTGCATTGCTGCCGCTGATGTTTCTGCTCGAAACCGTCGTGCCGTTGCGATAGAGCGTGCAGTCGGCAGTCTTGATTCTTCCGCCGCAGTAAAAAATAAAGGGTGGTATGTATGATAAGTAAATTATCTGCCTGCTTATCCTGACATTCAAAATAAGATTGTTTGTGTCCGAATTCCCTGTGTCGGTGGAATAGTAACATCTGGTAAACGGATGCCAATAGAATCCATCACCGATATATGCAATGCCGTCAACCGCATTGCTGTCGGGACTTATTTCCAAGCGGTTGCTTAAAAGCTTGTCCCCGACGATGATAGGATATCCGGATTTTGCAAAGTTTTCAATTCTTTTTGCTGCGGCCTTTGTTTATCGTTGCCGGAATAGCGGAATGTGCAGGTGCCGTCATCGTCGTTCAGCATATTGCTGTTAAAATAATCGCGCTCAAGCAGACCACTTAAGCCATATCGGTATCCACCAACTTGAGAGCCAAATCCGGAGCGTACAATATCACCAGTATTGGAATAGATGAGTCCGTCCATGTCGTTGTCGTAATAATCCGTTTTTCCTCCGGAAGTTTCAAAACCGTCCAGCCTCTCTCCCAAGTATATGAGGTCATATTCTTTTCTCAGGTCTTCTCTCCTGCCGACAAATTCCGCCGTCGACATGGACGTTACGCTTAAGTTTTCAGCTCTTATGCCAAGCCAAGAAGCAAGAGTGTTTTTTTGTGCGGACGTAAGACTGCCGCTCCGCGGCTCTATATCAAGGACTTTAAGAGCGGTTTTATTTTCAACTTTTCTCTTTTTTACGCTGTTTATTATATGCCGTATTGAGGTTGCCATGGTTATTTGTCCGGAGTCAAGGGCTGATATTGATGTTTTTCCCGCCTCGGCTCTGATTTCACGCAGGAAGTTTTCATAACAGATGTCCTCATACACCGGATAAAAAGGGTTCGAAGTCCGGGTAGGATCTCCGTAAATTTGAGAAGTGTCATTAAACCAGTTTCCCGCAAGAGGAAGCCCGAAATAGAAGGCTTCTTTCCCGTCCTCTATCTTTTTATACATTGCGGAGTTTATGCAGTACTGGTTTGAGCTGACATATGTAACGTGCTTGTTTCCGTTTTTGTCGCTATCGTAATCCTTGCTGAGAACGGCATTTGCGGTATTCTCGGCATTTAACAGTT
This sequence comes from Clostridiales bacterium, assembly GCA_012516225.1. Lineage (GTDB taxonomy): Bacteria > Bacillota > Clostridia > Oscillospirales > Oscillospiraceae > UBA2658. Next base: position 1,241 of record JAAYWX010000234.1, on the reverse strand, counting down.
CTGCCGCAAGGTCTTTAATGCGGGGCTGTGCGCAAAACTTCAGGTTATAGTCGAAAAGGACAGGAATTTTATTTTCCTGAGATGAGGCGGCACATTTAGACCATATGGCATTGAAAACCTCGGCCGATAGATCGTTTTTAAAATCGTTGAGAAAAATACTTCCATATGAGTTGCCTTCGATATTAAGTCCGTAATTTATCACTATAAGATCCGCAGAAATTACCATGTCCTCCGTAACGCCGCTTGGACTGAGCGTACGGACGGACAGTTTTGGCATATTTTCTCCGGAAGACCAGTCGAACACATATTTTAGAAACCAGTTGTTGTTTTCAAAACCGCCCTTGTAGTATACCGTACTGTATGAAATAGTGTTGGATTCCCCGCCGGATCCGGGGACAAATCCGTAATTTCCGCCTGTTCCCACATACCGGAAACTGTTTTCGGTACGGTTAAAATAGCCTTTTTCTCCGGGTTCTTTTTCTCGGAAGCTGTGGGAAACAGCCCGATACGGAGCGGAAGACGCGCTGTAAGCGGGCGAAGGATCGCCATAAACCGCCCTGTAATATGTACGGTCTACGTCAAGCCCAGGAAAATCAGGAGTCCCCGTTACCCCAATGGCGCAGAGCTTTGTCTGGATACCGCCGATATCCACCGTTAAATCGGCGGGCTCCCCGTTTTCGGCGGTTCTGTAAATCAGTGACCATTTCGGTATTTCAGGCGCGCTCAGATCATAAGAAATTTCTGCAAAGGTGACGCTATAGTAATAGCTGTCAGGCATCTGCGTTGTGCTGAAGCCGGTTATAAACTGTACATATTTCCCGGTGCCGTTGGAAACAAAGGCATAGCTGTTGTTTTCGACATATTCACCGTTGGTGCGCGGAACAAAACTTCCCTTTACATTATAGGCGGTTTCTTCATGATTAAGCGGCATCTCAAAAAATCCGTCATGGGGTTCCCACGGACAGGCTTCACAATAATTTGCTGTATAGCTGAGAGGATATGCGTCCGAGGCCGCTGTCCCGTTCGGATTGCACAGTTCAAGGTAATAGGAATTGCCTTCATCTTCGCTTTTCTTGTTAAGATAAGCGCGCAGAGTGCTGTTTATATAGGCCGCACGGTTTTCCTTGGACTGCTTTCCGGCAAGCTTGACCCATGGTTCACTTCCAGCTATATAATAGCCTATGCTTCCCTGACTTTCATCCGGAACGATTTCAAGGATGTCGAAAGTTTCACCGCTTGTT
>JAAYWX010000233.1 GCA_012516225.1 Clostridiales bacterium | reverse complement strand
GTGCAAGAATTTGTTTTTCTCGGAAATGATTCTCTATCCTTATTTAGTGAAAATTATAATACTAACAGACTAATAAAAAAATTAAATCTTAAAGAAAGTATAGAAAGAGCCATTCTGACAACCAGTGATCTTTTTCTTGAAAATATTCTTGAAGAAACCGAAAGATCGTACCCGCATTATTCATTTGGATCCCAATATTACTTAAACCATACAATCAAAAATTTAAAAATTGAAAATCTGGATAATGATGCAATTTGGTGCTGTATAAAGAAAAAAGGAACCAAATTGGGAAACCTGTATCAAGATTTGATTAATTATCTATTATTGGGATAATGGTGCGGGATGAAGCACAGAAAATCTGAATCTGTCAAAAATTCCTACATAATTAAAAACTTAACCCTGTCAGAGAAAAATATGCTCAGTTGAATGATTATAAAGCCAAGAATTATATCCACCAAACAGAGCAGACTCAGAGGCAGGAAAATTTATTGATCACCATATTGTTGAAATTCTCAATAAACCGTCGATTTTTGGCAGCTAATGCTTGAAGCAGATATTGTATTTTCCAATGTTCTCCACCTACTATGTTGACTGCAATTTTGGGAAGGCGGCTGGTTTTTGCCTTCCATGCAGCGAGTCCAAAACCTCCACGTCTACTCATACAAACTCGTCCAGTCCATGTTGCCGTGGCATAATTCTGAGATATCTCTGCGTTGGTACTCTGTAATTGATTCGAAGCACACTTTCCTCTTTCATGCTCTTTCACCTTGTTTTTTATTTTATCATTTATTCCCTAACATTTTTACTAAAATGTACCATAACAAAATAGAATTGTAAACAACCCCTTTATGGGGTTGTTTACCATTTTTTTATACATTAATATTTTATGACAGTTAATTACAATTACATCTTTTATAGAATAAAATTCTTTAGTTTTTTAAAAAATTCGGCAGCAAATACACACTGCAGACAGAAATGAAACTGAAAAAGAACATACGAAACATTGCCTGCTTAGGAGATAGTTAAAAATGAACGAACAGATAAAGATAATTCTGGACGAAATCCAGAAGGTTATCATCGGTAAACAGGATGTTATCGAAAAGCTGCTTATGAGTATCTTTGCAAAAGGACATATCCTCCTTGATGATGTACCGGGAGTAGGAAAAACATCTATGGCATTAGCGATCAGCCGTGCACTCGGGCTCCAGTATCGGCGAATACAGTTTACTCCTGATGTCCTCCCGTCTGACATTACTGGATTTTCAATATACAACAAAAACAGCGGAGCTTTTGATTATATGCCCGGAGTAGTCAATAATGCCAACATTTTGCTGGGCGATGAAATAAACCGGACTTCCAGCAAAACTCAATCGGCACTATTAGAAGCTATGGAAGAAGGACAGGTAACGGTTGACGGCAAAACGCATCCTTTACAGGAGCCTTTCATCGTTATTGCTACTCAGAACAATGTGGGGACAGCGGGGACGCAGCTGCTGCCATATGCGCAGCTTGATAGGTTTCTTATACGACTAAGTGTTGGGTATCCTGATTTTAACAGCCAAATGGAGATAATTCGAGACAGGCAGAAAATAAATCCTTTGGATAAAATTAAACAAGTTTGCTCCAAGGACGATGTTTTACGCATACAGTCGGGTGTCAATGAAATTGAGGTGAAAGACAGCATACTTGCATATATAACGCAAATTGTTATTGCTTCAAGGAATAACCCGATGATTGAACTCGGTATCAGTCCACGCGGAGCTATTTTCATTTGCCGTATGGCAAAGGCTCATGCCTATCTCATGGGCAGGAATCATGTTGTACCAGACGATGTCCAGTCCGTGCTTGGTGATGTCTGTGCTCACCGTATCATTTTGAGTCAGAGGGCAAAGATGCAGCAGATTACCACAGATCATGTTCTGAAAAAGATACTCGAAGGAGTAAAAGTGCCGAATGGGGTAATGTGAAATGTGGAAAAGCAGAATCATCTGGCTGATTTGGCTTGTAGGTGTTTTGCTCTTATATCTGTTTGGCAACAACGGTGGTACGCTAATCGTGCTGTTAATGTCATTTATACTACCAATACTGTTGATAGTAGGAGCGGAAATTTCAGCGAGATATGTAACTGCAGAGCTTACAATGCAGAGACCGGTAAGTAAAGGCTGTTTGAGTACCGGAATATTAAAAGTTGAAAATAACGGGATACTTCCGCTACAGAAAGCAAAATTCCGAGTTATCTGTACCAACAGACTTATAGGGGAACAGACAACGGACACTGTATCAATCTCATGTGCGCCAAGAAGGAACAGGGAAACAATGGTAAAGCTGGGTTCAAAGTATTGCGGCGCCATTGATATTGAATTTTCAAGCGCAAAGGTAGAAGACGCTTTCGGTATTATATCTCGAAGAGTAAAAGGGACTGAACCTAAACATATCATTGTTTTTCCCTTGTGTTTCGATACAGAGATCATTCTTATAGAGGACCTCAGCCTTGTAGTTGACAGCGAAGAATACTCTATGACACGGCCGGGCTCGGATCCGAGTGAGACTTTTGCTGTAAGAGAATATGTGCCGGGTGACTCCATCAAAAGCATCCACTGGAAGCTTTCACAAAAAACAGACCGCCTTATGGTACGAGAATTTGGATTGCCTATTGTCAACAGAATTCTCGTACTTATGGAGACATCGATTATTCCGGGTGTTGCCTTACCGTCTGCAGATATAATTGACATTATGACCGAAACATTTTTCTCTATCTCGCGGGAACTGGTCAGGCAAGGGATACCCCACGCCCTCGGATGGAAAAATACAGTATCTGGTCTTTATGAAGAGAGCAGTATACAGGCCGCTGAAGATATAGCAGGTGTAATTGAACATTTTCTGTCGAATACAGTAGGAACTGGCAACACAACGGTAGCCTCCTGTTTTCTACAGAGTTGCCCACAATGTTCCTATGCCCATGTCATCGTTATTACCCCGTACATTGAACCGGATATTACAGCCTTATATAACGGCAATAGGATAACTGTCTTGCTTGCCGATGGACTGCCGGAAAATGACGGTATGAAGGCTGACGGTATATATGTTCTGTCGTTCACAAAAGAAAATTATAAGCGAGATCTGAGCAAATTGGAGCTTTGAAATATGAAGGTAAAAGAGAAAGAAAGCAAAGCGGCCGGTCTAATCTTCGAGAAAGCAATTCATAAAGAAACTATATACAGGAAAATATCCGCTCTTTTGATAGCCTTTGGTCTTTATACTTCCTTCATCGGCATTTCCATGGGAATGCTGGAATTTGATGATCCTCCATGGATTGCAATTGCCATCGGCGCCGCAGTTGTTATTGCAGAGCATTTCACACAGAGCAGAAACGCAGAGCGAATCGCAAACTGTGTGCTTTCAGTTTTGTGTGCAATAACTATCATAATCTGGTACAGCACAATAATTGACGGAATAAAGTTGATATTAAACCATCTGTTTACTGTAAGCGAAAAATACCAGAAGTACATATATGAAAGATTTTCTATCGCTTCCAATAGCGAAAATTACAATATCTGCATAACTGTTGCTATGGCATTTATTTGCACAGCATTGGCAGTGTTGAGCCACTTTTCGGCAAAGCAGAAAAGCGGATTATTAGTTGCTCTTATATTTCTGATGACAATAACTGCGGAAATATATTACGGCATATTTCCACAGTTATGGACAGTGGTGCTATTTGTTTCGTTAGGGCTGTGCATACTGCATCACAGACATGTTCACGGAGCAGTTTTAAGCATTATTCTGCTGACATTGGTTTTAACTATATCATTTGCCGTTATAGCGGCATATAGCGGACCAAATGCGTTTCAGTCTGAATTTACAGAGAAGATAAGAGATCAATTAGATGAACATATTGATCAAAAAAGCAGCAATGCCTTGAAGCAGCGGCAAAAGCAAAAGCAGGAAAAGATAGAAAACATATTCTTCAGAGATAACAAAGTATCCGATAACTTTGATGATACTGCCGGCAAAAACTTTCAAACAAAATATAAAACACATTTTGAAGGTAACCGGGCCGGACTTGCTCATAAGAGGTTGCCTTGGGGCTGGATACTAATCGGGATTATGTTATTTCCCCTTCTTATTTGGCATCTCGTGAGAATGCATAAAGCAAAAGAGCGCCTCAAAATTTTCAGCTCGCCTGATTACTCGGCAGCAATAGACGGGATGTTCAGGCACTCAGTTAGGTGGCTGGAGTTTTCTGGGATTAAGCCTGACAACAGCTTATTTTCGCAGTATTCAAGCCGTGTATCGAAAATGTTTTCAGATGAATACGGGAAAAAGTACTCCAAAGCTGTGCAGTTATGGGAAGAAGCTGTGTACAGCGAACATGTAATGAGTGTTGATGATTGCGCTTGTATGAGGATGTTTCTTGAGGAGACGGCAGAAACGGTAAAAGAACACGCCGGAGCATTTATGCTTTTTAAAATTAAATATTTTCATTTTTTGTAAGCAGGTGGAATAAAAAGATGAAACCAAAGCGGATTACAGCTTTTGTCCTGACATTGACATTGATATTGTCATTTTCCGGCTGTAGGCAGAGAACTACTTATGCCAAAAATAATACCAATAATGTTGAAGACGGCGAACAAGATGATTTGCAGAAACAGACCGACAAAGAAGCGGATCATTCAATGCCGCCATCAGAAACAAGTCCTGAAATCGTCCCTGAAACACATATTGAAGCGTCAATTAGAGAAGATGCTGCAGATGCAATTAAAGTGC
>JAAYWX010000232.1 GCA_012516225.1 Clostridiales bacterium | reverse complement strand
TATCCGGGTCATGCACTATCGACATAACAAGTGAAACTTTTTGTTTCATACCAGTTGAAAGCTGTCCTACCTTAACCTCTGCGTATTTGTCCACACCGAAATTTTCAAAAAGCGCCGCCTTGCGCAGAGCAAGCGTTTCACGCTCGACTCCATACAGCTTCCCGAAAAAATCAAACAGATAGTCCGGAGTAAAAAAGTCCTCAAGCTTTAATTCGCTTGTCAAAAAGCCTATACGCTTTCTCACTTCCGAAGCCTGGGCGGAAACATCAAAGCCATCTACCAGCGCCGTCCCGCTGTCTGCGGAAATAAGCGTGGACAATATGCGGAGCGTTGTTGTTTTTCCTGCTCCGTTAGGCCCAAGAAGCCCGAATACTTCCCCTCTGTAAGCGGTAAATGAAAGTCCCCTAAGTGCCGCCCTCTCTTTATCCTTTGTTTTTTCAATTCTTTGCCTTTTTTTCGACAGCTTATAGCTTTTATAAAGCCGATCCACCACTATTGACTCGTTCATATTTTACCTCACATTAAAAAATAATAAAATTTTTATCTATCTCTATATACGAAATACAAAGTTAATTTAATTTGACAATGCTACAAACGCCATTATTGCAAGCTCCATAAGAATAAATAGTATCATGCCGGCATTAAGGAACACTTTTTTAAATCTTTCACTCTTTTCAATCTGGAACTCTGTAGGATACAAGACAACTCTATTTCGTCTTTCTATAAGGAGTATAAGCCCCGCTGCAAAAAGAGCGAAAACTACCGTTATATATATTCCTACTCCCAAAAATTGCGGCAGGTGGTTCATGGCATACGCCACAATTGCCTGAGGATCGGACTCTGCCAATTTTGATATTTCTTCAATATCTAAATTATCCAGTACTAAAAATGGCACAATCCCTCCGCAAAAATTTATGAGCATATGAATCAAAATCGTATAGCGAATTCTTCCCGTCCTCAGATATATATATGCGAGCATACTTCCCAAAGCAAAAGCATAAAAAAACTGACTCAAATTGCCGTGAAACAGTCCGAACATAAGCCCGGACACCAAAATTGCCGTTCCCTCTCCGTAAATGTATATTCTGTCGATAAGGAGCTTCCTGAATATCAGTTCTTCAAGCACAGGAGCAGCAATCACCACAAAAAGCATATTAAGATATACGTCAGAGCTGGAAAGCATTTCATATACAGGGTTGATAATTGGCGTCCCCCTGAACCATGATATCAGCGTATTTACAAGAGTTCCGACTATATTTCCTATGTACATAAGGGCAAAGCACATAAGAAAGAATGTTGCAAATTTTCCGAAGCCTATATCTTTCCTCTCCGGTTTTTCGGCCGGAATAGGTCTAAGAATAAGAAACCCAATAGGAATCGCCACAAAATAAAGCGGTATAAAAGAAAGCGCCCAATTAAACCACTTTGACTCCGCCAATTCGGGATATAAGTTTTTGAGTATCCCATCAGCCAAAATCTGAAGAAGCGTTGTCACCAAGAGGATAGCAAAAAAAGCCCAGCCGATTCTTGAAAACGGCGGTTTTCTTTTTTGCGTTTCATCAATTTCTCTGTATTCCTCCATAATGCCTCCTTAAAACATAAACACATATGTACTCTTTATACTATCAAATATGAATATAGTTGTCAACGTAACATTGGCTACTTTCCATAATAATACACATAGTAAAAACTTATACCTTGGATTTAATTCCAAAATATTCAATCTAAACTATTTGTATTCCTGATATACTTAACATACTCAAATAATGCTTCACTTTAAAATACATATTGGGGCATTGTAAATGCACGCAGACCGCCTCATAAAAATGATATTGCAGTTTTTAAGGCAGATAGTAAACTATGAGTCAAAGAATTTTTGCTTTTTCTGTGGTATTGTTTTTATAAGACGATCCTCTTGTCAGCTGTGCGGAGCAAATTTATTTTTATTGTTACACCGCGTTTGCGCTGGTACCATAGTTATTACAGTCAGAAAGGGTCGTAATATGGAATGAAAAATTCGTTTCATGTATTCAGCGGTATAAATCCGCTTGTTCAGTTTCTAAAATCAGCCGAAGTTCTTGCAAGCGCCAAAAACGCCCAAACAATGCTTTTTCAGATTTTTTCTCCGCAGACAGATGTGGAAGTCCTTAAAAGCATAATCCAAACTATTAAGT
>JAAYWX010000231.1 GCA_012516225.1 Clostridiales bacterium | reverse complement strand
GAAGCGGTGGCTGTATTTAAAAGGCATACCGGAGGAAAGAATAATAATGGAAGACAAGTCGTTCTCGACGGAGGAGAATATAGCCAATTCCCTTGCCAAAATAGATGAACATGGAGGAAATGCTGACAGTCCTGTTGCAATCGTTTCAAGCGAATATCATCTCTACAGGGCAAAGTATATTGCCCGGGAAAAAGGAGCAGAGCCCCTTGGAGTTGCCGCTCACACAAGTTATCCCGTACTGATGGCAAACTATTTTATAAGGGCAGCGTTTGCAGTTTTATATATGTGGATTATGTAAACCTGAATTAGGTTAATTTACTTAAACCCTATTTAAGCTCGGTTCATGATTTATCGTAAATTCCATTGTTTTTAACGAATATTTTTTGGCTTTAGGCCGTTTAATTGTTGATTTATAAAGATATACGTTATAAAATACAAACAGATTGTATGTATATGTACCCTGTTTCAGCATGCCGAAATAATGCTGAAACAAAAAGTTGCCGCATAATAATATTAACAGCGGACAGGAGCGGCTTTTTAAGAGAGGGTTATAGGAGGGAATGGGATGTACGATTCAGAAACATTGCTTAATATGGGCAAATATCGAGTGCGCTTTTCCGGAAAACACGAGGCAATCTATGATTACGACAACGGCAAGCACTATACTTATGCCGATATGGACAAACGCTCAGACAAGCTTGCTTGGTTTCTTATCGAAAAGCTTGGGCTGAAAAAAGGCGACCGAATAGGTTTCTGCGCCACCAACTCAGTTGCGTTTTTCGATGCGTTTTATGCCACATACAAAACCGGCATAATAATAACGACTTATAATTGCCTGCTTAGGGAAAAGGAACTTTTTTCGCTCATCGAAAATGAGTCGCCTAAAGTGATATTTTACTCAAGCGAATTCGCATTCACGGTGGCAAGCCTTAAGGAGAGAGGATTCAAGCAGGAGTTTGTGTGTCTTGACAACGTATGCGAGGAAGATACATATTCATATTCGGACATTATGGACAATGAGGACTATAAAATCGTTGAAAGTCCGGAACTTGACTATGAAGATATCCAGATGCTTATACATACTGGCGGAACCACCGGTACTCCAAAAGCAGCTATGATGTCGTTCCGCTCTATATTTTATAATGCGCTTGCCGATTCCATGGGCTTCCAGCTAAGCGAAAACGATACGGCGATTTTGACGCTTCCGCTTTTCCATACCGCCGGCTGGAACGTATTTACTCTTCCCATTTTGATGATGGGCGGAAGGCTGATTGTAATGCGGGGATTTAACCCGGAAAAGGTTCTCCGTGCAATCCGGGAAGAAAGACCGACGGTTGGCATATCGGTTGAAACTATGTATAAAGCTCTTGCCATGCACCCTGATTTTGAAAAGACAGACTTATCCTGTTATCGCATACTGGTTACTGGCGCCGCACCGACAGGCAGAGAACTTCTTGAGATTTATTGGAACAGAGGCGTAAAAATGGTCAATGCGTATGGTATGACGGAAGTCGGTCCAAATAATATGTGTCATCCGATAGGCCTGGTCAGTATTGAAGATGTCCGAGCAAAGTGGAACTCCTGCGGGATTCCGGCACCTTTTAACCAAGTCAGATTCGTTGACGACGAGGGCAACGATGTTCCTCAGGGCGAACGCGGAGAGCTTATGTTTAAAAGCAAGCTTCTGTTTTCCGGATACTGGAACAATCCGGAAGCTACCGCGGCAATATTCCAAGACGGGTGGGTCCGCACAGGCGACATGGGATATGTTGATGAAGACGGATACTGCTATATAAGCGGACGAAAAAAGAATATGTTTATTTCAGGCGGAGAAAATATCTTCCCGCAGGAAATCGAAGATGTCATTATGCTTGTTTCGGGAGTCATGGAGGCATGCATTATCGGCGTTCCTGATCCTAAATGGGGAGAAGTCGGACGTGCGCTTATAGTAAAGTGTCCCGGAGCCTGCGTTACCCGCGATGATGTAATTAAAGCCGTTAAAGCTGAGCTGTCAAGTATAAAAGTTCCGAAATACGTTACTTTTGTAGACTGCATACCGAAAAATGCGGTAGGAAAACGGGATTTGAAAGAGATAAGCAGACTGTACGGGAACCCTGAAGACTGATTTAATTTAGTAAATTTAAAATAGAAAGATAAATTATAAAAGACTGGCTGGGTCGGCGCAATACTTGAAAATGGTGCTGCGCCGATATATTGTTGCCTTTTTCGGAAATGTATGCACAGGAAAGGGCTTTTGATCACAAAACTAAAAGACAGTTTTTTGCAAGCAGAAATTTCTTGACTAAACTTGTGCATTATGCTAAAATGCTTATTTGCATGGGTGTGATTGCACTTTTTGTGCTTTGCTGGCTTTTTGCTTTGAATTTCAAAGAAAATTGCCGGCTTTGAAGGGAAATATATTTTCACATCTACCTTCGCTTTTGGTTTTTTTCGGAATATCCCGGCGGATTTCCGTTAAAAATATAAGAAATAATGAAGAAAGGAGGAAAACTATGCCTACGTTTAACCAATTGGTGAGAAAAGGAAGGGAAGTACCCACCTATAAGTCCACCGCTCCCGCACTGCAGAAAGGGCTTAACACGATTAAGGACAAGGAAACCGATCTGAGTTCACCCCAGAAGAGAGGCGTCTGCACAGCAGTTCGTACGGCCACACCTAAAAAGCCGAACTCCGCTCTCCGTAAAATCGCCCGTGTCCGCTTGACCAACGGCTATGAGGTAATCGCCTATATCCCCGGTATCGGACATAACCTTCAGGAGCACTCCGTCGTTATGATCCGCGGCGGCCGTGTTAAGGACCTCCCCGGCGTACGTTACCACATCATCCGCGGTACGCTTGATACTCAGGGCGTTGCTAACAGAAAGCAGGGCCGCAGCAAGTACGGTGCAAAGAGACCCAAAAAGTAAAGGAAATTCGCGCTTTGGCGCAAGGCTTATGCCTTGTTCGGAGCTTAACAT
>JAAYWX010000230.1 GCA_012516225.1 Clostridiales bacterium | reverse complement strand
TCTTAATATAAGTATATTCTGCACAAAAATTTACTTAATATGTCAATTCAGACCCCTGGGGGAGCTTGTGACAAAGCTTTTTGCATGGTATCGTGCGTATGACGCGCTTTGGTACATTGGGCACGCTCTGCGCGAATATTACAATTGGCAGAAGGAGATTAGAATGAAAACAAGGAAAAGGTTTTTTGTTTCTTTGCTCTTGGCAGCATTGATGATGTCGGTATTTCCCGGCTGCGGGAACAGCAAATCGGCCCAAACCGCCTCTCCCCAAGCAGGAGAAAATGCCGGAACGGCAAAGGACTCCGTAATCATAGCAATTTCTTCCGAACCTTCCTCGCTTGACCCATGCAAAGGCTGGGGACACGGCACCACCCCGCTCGTTCAGAGCACATTGGTGGAATATAAGCAGGATATGTCATTTGAAAAAGATCTTGCAACCGAATATTCGGTCAGTGACGATGGTCTTGTCTGGACTTTCAAAATCCGTACCGACGTAAAGTTTACGGACGGGGAGCCTCTCACCGCTTCCGACGTTGCCTTTACTTTCAATACTGCAAAGAAAAGCCAGTCCTCTCTCGACCTTACTTTTATGGACAAAGCCGAAGCCCCGTCGGACGACACCGTAATATTCACGCTGAACAGACCCACGTCTACATTCCTCAACACCATTGCCACCACCGGAATCGTTCCGGAACACGCTTATGGAGAGGATTACGGCACAAATCCCATAGGTTCTGGCCCGTTCGTATTCGTCCAGTGGAACAAGGGCGAACAGCTTATGCTCAAGGCTAACGAAAATTACTACAGAGACGTGCCAAAAATCAAAAACATAACTCTTGTATTTATGCAGGAAGATGCGGCTTTTGCCGCAGTTAAAGCCGGTCAGGTAGACGTTGCACTGACTTCGGCGACACTCGCAACCGCGGCTGTAGACGGATATTACCTTAAAACCGTAACTTCATTGGACAACAGGGGATTGACTCTTCCCGTCCAGCCGAATGAAGGCAAAAAAACTGAAAGCGGATACATATACGGCAATAATGTCACATGTAATAAGGAAATTCGCCAAGCCCTTGCTTACGGCATCGACAGGGTACGCATCTCAAAAGAGGCTCTGAATGGATTTGCCGATCCCGCATATTCCGAAAACGACGGTATGCCTTGGAATAATCCTGAAGTTAAGATCGATACGGATGTCGAATATGCGAAAAAACTCCTTGCGGACAACGGCTGGAAGGACACGGACGGGGACGGCATAGTTGAAAAAAACGGGCTGAAAGCTGAATTTACCTGCCTGTATGCCAGCGGAGATTCCTTCCGTCAGGCGCTGGCAATGGCAACCGCCGCTCAGGCTAAAGAACTTGGAATCAGCATAAAAATTGAAGGAACAAGCTGGGACGATATTTCAAAGCGTATGTTCTCTGAAGCCGTACTGATGGCTTGGGGTTCCTCTAATCCATATACCAGTTACTGTCTGTTCCATTCAGACAATATGCTGAAAGATGACTATTACAATCCTGAAGGATACTCAAATCCAGTTGTAGATAAATATCTTGAGGCCGCCATGCAGTCTCTGACCGTTGATGAAGCCAATGAAAACTGGAAAAAAGCCCAATGGGACGGCACCACCGGCACCGCTATGAAGGGTGACTGTCCATGGGTTTGGCTTGTAAATATGCAGCACCTATACTATGTCCGTAATGGACTTGATATTGGTGAGCAACAACTTCATGCTCACGGGGCGTCTATGCCCCTTCTCCAGAACCTGAAGGAATGGACTTGGAAATAAGATTATTAAAAGCTCGGTGGGAGTGCGGCCCGGCTGCGCTCCCGCCTGCAGATTTAAGGAGAAGGACATATGATGACAGCAAAACGAATTGCCGGTGTGGTTTTAAGATATGCCGTTCGCGTCATAACCCTGCTGTTTGCGGTCAGCGTTATAGCTTTTGTGCTTGTCAGCCTGTCGCCAGTTGATCCGGTTCAGCAATATGTAATAAGCGTTGGAAGCGTAAGCCCGGAGCAAAGAGCGGAGCTGGAGGATTACTGGGGACTGAACGATCCGCCTGCGGAGAGATTCGGAAACTGGTTTCGTGCGATAATTCACGGGGATTTCGGAACGTCGCTTTTATACAGGCGTCCGGTAATAGATGTAATACGTGAAAAATTTACAAACACACTGGCACTCATGGCCTGCACATGGATTCTGTCGGGTGTTATAGGTTTTGCACTCGGCTGTGTTATGGGCAGGAATAAAGACCGGTTGCCAGACAGGATTATAAAGCGGATATGCCTTGTCCTTTGCTCCGTACCTACTTTCTGGCTGGGGCTTCTCATGTTGCTGGTATTCTCCGTCTGGCTGA
>JAAYWX010000229.1 GCA_012516225.1 Clostridiales bacterium | reverse complement strand
TATGCGCATAGCACAGTTCAGCGATTCATTTTTACCGATAGTTGACGGAGTCGGCAGAGTTGTCTATAACTATGCAAATTACATTGCGGATAAAGGACACGAATGCTATGTAATTGCACCTATGACCAATACAGGCTACCGCGGCGGATATAAATTTGAGCTTGTCGATTACCGCAGCATAAGGCTGAAAAAACGGCAGTACAAGGTTGGGGTACCGTTTGTCGACCCCCACTTTCAAGCAAGAATGAATGATATAGAACTGGACATAGTACATGCGCACAGCCCTTTCACGGCAGGACAGGCAGCCTACAACTGTGCAAAAAAGCGGGGAATTCCGCTTGTAGGAACATTTCATTCAAAATACAAGGATGATTTCCGTGAAGTTACGGGATTTAACATGATAGCGGAAGCCGGAACAAAATATGTTGTAGATTTCTATGAGAAATGTGATGAGGTTTGGGCTGTAAGTTTTTCTTCTGCAGAAATTCTTCGGAGCTATGGGTTCAAAGGCAATATAGTTGTTATGCAAAACGGTGCGGAAGAACAGATAATTGACCCTGCCGACAAAGATATGGCAGCGGCGAAATACGCCTTGGGAAATGAACCGGTGTTTCTGTTTGTCGGACAGCAGGACTGGAAGAAAAATATAGACAGGATACTGCTTGCGGCGGCGGAACTCAATAAACGGAATTTGATGTTTAAGCTTGTGCTTACCGGTATGGGCCCTCATTCAAGGGAAATAATGAAGAGGGCTTCATCTCTCGGACTTGACGACAGAATGGTCTATACAGGACATATTTCTGACAGAGCCATGCTTGCGGGGCTGTATCAATGTGCGGATCTTTTTGTATTTCCCTCGCTTTATGATACTGCGGGACTGGTTGTCAGAGAAGCTGCATCGTTTGGAACGGCTTCCGTCGTAGTGCGCGGGAGTTGCGCTGCCGAACCGATTATAGACGGCGTTAACGGATTTTTATGCGAGGATGATACTTCTGACCTTGCAAGGATAATGGAAAAGGCGATAACCGAGACGGAAAAGATGAAGGTTGTGGGAGAAGCGGCAAGAAAAACTATCCCCGTAAGCTGGGACGTAATAATAGATGAAGTTTTAGGACGGTATGCGGAGTTGGTGCACAGATGCTCAAACTGCGGTAAGGAAAGGAAAGTGCTGGAAAGCGAATTGATAAACAAACAGAAACTTTAACCAAACTATCGGCGAAAGGAAGAATCATGCGAAGTAAAAAATTTGTACGTGTCGTTGCCCTTATAACGGCTCTTTGCCTAATTCTAATGACGGCCGCACTGGCGGATGTATTGGGAGAGCTGATAAACGGACATGAAACTTATCTCGGAGCGGGAATGGAACTGTCCAAAGGTGTATACTGGACAGGCTCGGATTACCAAACTGAAAACTATATAGAATATACGCCTTCATCTGCGGTTAGACCTGTTGTGGTGTCGGGCTCCAAGCTTTGCAATTACGGAAATTTCTCTTCAATGGCATCCTTGCTTGAGAAGGAAGGCAAGCATGTTATTGCCGGAATAAACGGAGATTACTATGTTGTAGCAAATTATGAACCGCTTGGAATTGTACTTCAGAACGGAAAACTGCTGTCATCGGATGCAGGTCACTGGGCAGTGGGATTTACCAATGATGGCAATGCCGTGTTTGGTATGCCAAATCTGAAGATTTCAATACAGATCGGAGATAAGGAGTTTGCTCTTGACGCAGTAAATAAGACAAGGCGAGACGGCGGAGCAGTCATATATACTGATGATTACTCATATGCAACTAAGAATACCGGAAATGGAACCGATATAGTATGCGCTATCGACGGCAGCCTTTCTTTAAACTGTACGCGGACACTTACTGCGGAGAAAATAATAACA
This sequence comes from Clostridiales bacterium, assembly GCA_012516225.1. Classification (GTDB taxonomy): domain Bacteria; phylum Bacillota; class Clostridia; order Oscillospirales; family Oscillospiraceae; genus UBA2658. The sequence goes on along the minus strand of JAAYWX010000229.1, from coordinate 3,316 downwards.
ACAGGAGGGGCTGTCAGCATACCGTCCGGTAAGGCAGTATTGAGTATCTCTGAAAATGCAACGGAGGAACTTAAAGCCGCAGTCGCATCGATTACAGAAGGGTCTTCCGCAGTGCTGAAAATATCCAGCGAAGCCGAATGGGCTGATGTTTCATATGCAATCGGCTCCCTATACAAGCTTGTTACAGACGGAGCAGTTGTGGGCGGTCTTCCGGGAGGTACGGCCCCGCGTACGGCTGTCGGCAAAAAGGCCGACGGTTCGCTTGTGTTTTATACGGTTGACGGGAGAAAGTCCGGATACAGCGTAGGAATTACAATGACAAAGCTTGCTGAGAGAATGGCAGAACTTGGTTGCGTAGAGGCATCGATAATGGACGGAGGCGGTTCGACAAGCCTAAACGCAATATATTTGGGAGACAGCTCCGCCTCTCAGATAAACAATCCGTCCGACGGGTATCAAAGATCAGTTACAAACTACATAATGCTGGTAACGGAAAACAAGCCGACAGGAATAGCAAGCAGGCTTGCGCTTTATCCGCTGTCTACAAATATACTCTCCGGCGCTGTCAGCACTTTTGTGCTGAAAGCTGCGGATGACAACGGATATGCTGCGGCGATAAACAAACCTGTTAAGCTTGCCGTTACAAGCGGACTTGGCACAATTTCGACAGACGGGACATTCAAGGCCTCGGGCGAAGGCAGAGGAAACGTAACAGCGGATGCAGATGGAATGATCGGGGCTTCCGTACAGATCAACGTGGTTGCGTCTCCCGACAGTATAACCGTTAAGGACGAAAGCTCGGGAAAAACGGTAAGCGCCCTTGCGGTTTCAACAGACAGCGTGACACAGCTTACGGCTGCGGCAATGAAAAACCATGTTTCCCTTATTTCTCAGGATACATGCTACACATGGGATGTAGACGGCGGTATAGGAACGATAAGCAATGACGGCACATTTACGGCAGGAAAGCAGAACGCAAGCGGTAACATAACCGTTAGAGCAGGAAGTATGTCCGTTAAAATTCCTGTTACCGTTACCAACCCTGAAAAATATGATGATGTAAAAAAGACGGACTGGTTTTATGATGCCGTTAAATTCATAAGCGATGCCGGCGCAATGTCAGGAACTGCGGATAGAATATTTTCACCCAATACTCCGATGACGAGGGCTATGGTGGTCACAGTGCTGTACCGCCTTGAGAATTCGCCGGATCCCGGTACACCCAATACCGTGTTTTCCGATGTTCCGGAAGGACAATGGTTTACAAGGGCGGTATATTGGGCAAGCTCCAAAGGGATAGTGCAGGGATATGGAGGAAAATTTGACCCATATGCACCTATAAGCAGGGAACAACTTGCGGCAATATTATACAGATTTTCAGATTCTCCGGAAACGGCAGGAAGTCTTGAACAATTTACGGACGCTTCACAGGTATCGCAGTGGGCGGACAGCGCCATGAGATGGGCGGTTGAGAGGAAACTTATAAGCGGAATGACCGATACCCAGCTTTCACCGGGCTCCACCGCAACAAGGGCGCAGGTTGCCGCAATACTGTACAGAATGGCAGACTAAAAGAGTAAATTCAGGTGGACGGCACCTATATGCCGCCCACCTGATTGCCTAAGTGATTTTGGCTTTTTTTCATGTGGAATAGCAAAATTATTATTGACAAACATTAGATTAGCTGATAGTATTATATGGCGCTCCAAAGACAGCAGGTGGTTTTATATGTAAATCCTGCCGAGGACGGCTTCTATTTTGGTTTAAATTAGTAGCTTTCTGTCTTTGTGCCTTTTTGCGCAAAGACTTATTTTTTTTGGGCGCGCATATCAAACCACGGAGGTGAAAATTATGCCGAACGCAAAGGTTCTCAGTGAAAAGCAGGCTATTGTTGCGGAACTTGTTGAACGCTTTAAAAATTCAAGCTCCGGTGTTTTTGTCGACTACAAAGGCATCAACGTGGCTCAGGATTCAGAGCTTCGCAGAGAGCTTCGTAAAAACGGCGTTGAGTACACTGTCATTAAAAACACGCTTTGCCGCCGCGCGATTGATGAAGTCGGACTCTCTGAAATTGATCCCATCCTCAACGGAACGACTTCTCTTGCGACAAGCACAGACGATCCCATTGCTCCTTTCCGCGTAATCGGAGAGTTTGCAAAGAAAATGGGTGATGACAAGTTCAACATTAAAGCGGGCTTTATGGACGGCAAGGTTCTTTCCCTTTCCGAAATCTCCGAAATCTCTGCTCTCCCGTCAAAAGACGCGCTGTATGCGAAGGTTCTCGGAACAATGCTCGCGCCTATCACCAGCCTGGCTGTTGTTCTTGGCCAGATATTGGAACAGAAAGGCGGCTCCCTCGGAGCAGCCGAACCCGCTGCTGAGTGATCTCAGGACGGGTATAAGAAAATAATTATAGGAGGAAATCAAAATGGCAAGCGAAAAAGTAACCGCCCTTATCGAAGAAATAAAAAATCTCTCCGTACTTGAGCTTTCCGAGCTCGTACATGCTCTTGAAGAAACATTCGGCGTATCTGCAGCAGCAGTTGCGGCTCCCGCAGCGGCAGCCGGTGCGGCAGCTCCTGCAGCCGAGGAAAAGACCGAGTTTGACGTTGTTATGACTGATTTCGGTGCTGAAAAGATCAAGGTTATCAAGGAAGTTCGTGCTATTACCGGTCTTGGACTCGCAGAGGCTAAGGCTCTTGTCGAAAACGTCCCCGCGAAAATTAAAGAAGGTGTTTCCAAAGAGGAAGCCGAGTCCATCAAGGCTCAGATCGAAGGCGCCGGCGCAAAGGTCGAGCTCAAATAACAGAAATTATGTACAGAAAATGCCGCCCGTATCAGGGCGGCATTTTTATTATATTTTATCGCGCTCTAAAATAACTGTTAGATTCCTTTATAACGATACCGGATAATCCGAGAAGCGCGATAAGGTTAGGCACCGCCATTAATCCGTTGAGAGTATCCGCAATACTCCACGCAAGGCCGAGGTTTATTGAAGAACCTATGATTACAAGAGCGGCAAATAAAGTTTTATACAGTTTTAAAATCTTTGTTCCAAAGATAAACTCGGCACAGCGGCTTCCATAAAGCGCCCAGCTTAAAACAGACGAAAGAGCAAATAAAACTATGCAGGCTGTAATTACTATACCAGCAACTTTTCCGCCGAAAGCGGTTGAAAAAGCCTTAATTGTAAGTTCAGCACCGGTATTTTGACCGTAAGGTATGTTTATTCCACTGGATAGTATTGTCAGAGCTGTCAAGGTGCAGATGACTATAGTATCGGCAAAGACTTCAAATATACCGAAAAGTGCCTGTT
>JAAYWX010000228.1 GCA_012516225.1 Clostridiales bacterium | reverse complement strand
TTCTGATGGCACTGCAGACATGGGGCATTTTTGAAATCATTCCATCAAGCTACCTGATTTCAAAAAACACAGCGAGAGGATATGCCGGAGCTTTTATCGCGGGAATTCTCGGCGGAATCTTTTCATCTCCATGCTCAACACCTGTTCTTATTGCCCTGCTCGCAATTGTGGCTGGCAAAGGCAGCGTTATTTGGGGGATGCTCCTGCTGTTTATCTATTCGGTCGGACACGGCATCCTTGCCGTTATAGCAGGTACATCCATAGGCTTTGTTCGTAAACTCTCGGCAAGCGGGAAGTATGGCAGAATAAGCGCTGCCGTCAAAATCATTATGGGGCTGCTTATTCTTCTTATCGGGGTTTATATGCTATATCTTGGATTTTAGAATTGGAGGAAATTTATATGTCACTCTTTGCAAAGATAACGAAAAAAAATGATAACAGCTGCTGTGAATGCGCCTGTGATTCCGAAAGCATGGCTAAAGCCGAAAAGCTTAAAACCGAAGGTGCAAGCATTAAAATTCTGGGGAGCGGCTGTCCGAAATGCAATCAGCTTGAAGCTGCGACAAAAGCGGCTCTTGAACAGCTTGGAATGGATACCTCAATAGACCATATAACGGACTTTGCCCAGATTGCGGCATACGGGGTTATGTCGACACCCGCTTTGGTTGTTGACGGCAAGGTCGTATCATATGGAAAAGTTCTAAAAACGGAGGAAGTCGTTAAAATACTTCAGAAAGTCAGATAAGCCTTCCTCGAAAAATACGTCAAAAATGTTGAGGCTTTGGTATGTTCACTTATATACTATACGGTCTTGCGGGTACGGGTCTTGCAATATCGTTCTTCAAAGACCGAGCTAAGACAAAAGCGGCCCTCAAAAAGGCGTGGATGTCCTTTGAAAACATCCTGCCACAGTTTTTGTCCATATTAATAATCATCGGTCTTTCTCTGTCAATGTTAAGCCCACAAACAATTACCAATATTCTTGGAACCAGCTCCGGCATATGGGGTATGCTTGCAGCTTCTCTCATAGGTTCAATTACTCTCATCCCGGGATTTGTCGCATTTCCGCTGGCGGCGGCACTTCTGAAAAGCGGTGCAGGGTATATGCAGATTGCCGCCTTTGTTTCAACGCTTATGATGGTAGGAATTGTGACTCTCCCGCTTGAAATTAAAACCTTTGGGAAACGCGCTGCGGCAGTTAGAAATATTGCGGCTTTCATATTTTCCCTGTGTGCCGCTTTTGTGATTGGGGTAGTGCTGTCATGAAAGACATTTTGAAGAGATACCGCCTGTTTTTGTCTTTGGTTGCAATAAATGCGTCAGTAGGACTTGCTTTTCCGGAAATAGGGCTCAAGTCTCTCAGCATTACGAAAAATAACCTTATAGAAATGATGTCTGTCATTCCGCCTATTTTTATCCTCTTGGGTCTTCTGGATGTTTGGGTAGATCGGGCAACAATGATAAAATATACCGGCAAAGGCTCCGGACTGAAAGGGGTTTTAATAGCCTTCCTTCTTGGTTCGGCATCCGCCGGTCCTCTGTATGCCGCTTTTCCTGTGGCCGGAGTAATGCTGAAAAAAGGAAGCAGTTTATTCAATGTATTCATATTTATCGGCGCATGGTCAACAACTAAAATACCAATGCTTACTTTTGAGGCGGCCAATTTAGGTCTCTCCTTTACGCTTACCAGACTTGCTCTGAGCATTATCGGCATTGTTCTGATAGCGTTTACAACTGAAAAATCCCTTAATAAACAGCAGCAGGCGGATATATACGAACTGAACCGCTGACCTTGATTTAATGTGCAGTTTCCTGACGTCTTATTAGCATGTCAACGTATGTGCAGCTTACTTTTTCGGCGGAATTTCTGAGATAGTCTGTTACTGCCAATACTTTTCAATAAACAAGGGGGATATCTATGAACAAGCCCAAAGTCGCCTTTATATGTGTGCATAACTCCTGCCGAAGCCAAATTGCCGAGGCGCTCGGCAGGCATTTTGCCGCCGATGTTTTTGAGAGCTATTCTGCCGGCTCAAAGCTGAAAGACCGCATAAATCCGGACGCAGTCCGCCTTATGAAACAGCTTTACGGTGTAGATATGGAGCTTTTGCAGCATCCTAAACTGCTTAAAGATCTGCCGCCTGTTGACGTCGTGGTAACAATGGGCTGCGGCGTTGAATGTCCTTATCTTCCCTGCAGGTACAGGGAGGACTGGGGACTTTCCGATCCGACAGGGAAAAGTGACGAAGAATTTTTATCAATCATAAAGAAAATTGAGGAAAATATTTTAAATCTAAAGGAATTTATAAGCAAATCA
>JAAYWX010000227.1 GCA_012516225.1 Clostridiales bacterium | reverse complement strand
TACCCCTCACGGGGACGGAAACACAAGAGTTGAAATCTTGTTTAAATGTTACTCAAACGAAACAACTTATACCCCTCACGGGGACGGAAACTACTATACTTGTTTACCCATGTTAATCGAATAAAAGAAACAACTTATACCCCTCACGGGGACGGAAACCCCTAATATCTTTCGGGGATATGACAGCTTCTTGTAGAAACAACTTATACCCCTCACGGGGACGGCACACCGTTTTAAAGCTTAAAACGGCAATATAAAAAATGGCACAGCCGGTTTCCGGCTATGCCATTTTTCGTATTATTAATATATATAATGGAAAACGGCGCAAAAGTTTACTTTCTGCCACGTCAGTTAACAATTCCGCCAAAAACAGAGCAAAAAGAGTTACTTTCCTATATGCTCCTCAATAAAATCAACTAACTTTCCTACGGTCGTCAGCTCAGCAGCGTTCTCGTTGGTGATAATGATGTTGTAGTATTCTTCAATCGTCATAACAAGTTCAACAACATCAAGGGAGTCCGCTCCGAGATCTTCAAGTATCCTTGTATCTGCAGCAATTAAATCAGGACTCATTTCAAGCTGCTTTGCCAGCATATTGCGAACCGTTTCAAAAATCAAACTGTTGTCTCCCACTTTACGGCGGACCGGCCGCCCCTCACCTCTGTTATTCAGATTTCATTATTTGCTCTGAGGTTTGTTTTTCTCACATGAAATTACAACCCTTCGGTTAGGCTCGACTCCCGTTGAACAAGTAGTTACTCCCTCATAGTTCTGAAGCGCCGTATGGATAACATGGCGTTCATACGAGTTCATGGGCTCAAGTGCCATGCTTCTGTGATACTTCAGCGCTTTTTCCGCCATTTTCTCCGCAAGCCTTACAAGAGATTCCTCTCTCTTAGCACGGTAGTTCTCGGCATCTATACTGATATGGGTTCTGTTCTCCGCACCGCGGTTTACGACATAATTAGTAAGGTGCTGTATGGCGTCAAGTGTTTCACCTCTGCGTCCTATAATAGCACCCATGCCTTCGCCGCTGAGTTCAATGTAAACCGAACCGTCATCCTTAACGCTGATATCCATTTTCGCCTCAGCACCCATGCGGCTGAGAAGCCCTTCAAGGAATTTCTTAGCCTTGTCTGCGGCGCTTTCTTCCGCAGGCTCGTCCGGTACTTCATATATAACCCTTATTACGGCGGGAGAAGCGCCTATTCTTAGAAAGCCGCTTTTTGCGCGTTCAATGACTTCGATGGATACTTCGTCTCTTTGAAGATTTAACTGACGGAGTGCGGAAGCAATTGCTTCCTCTTCTGTCCTGCCTGTTACTTCAATTGATTTTTGCATTGCTTATCTCCCATTGTATAAAATCTTTGATAAGAAAACTACGCTTCTTCATTGCTGGAATTTGTATCCGCAGCAGTATCTTCGGTGCTGTTTTCCGTTGCGGCAGAAAATTCCGCATCTACCTCTTCATCAATATCCGAGAGTGCAGCGGCGGCTTTTGTTGCTTCCTCCGCCCCTTCCGGATTTGTAAAGCGATCCGCAACATAAGCCCGGCCTCTTGCATATCTTCGGTTTCCGACCTGAGAAGCCGGCGGATCGTTTGTCATACCAAGCGCCGCACGTCGGCGTTCCTTTTCCTTTGCCCTTTCCGCGGCAAGCCGTTCCTCATTCTGAACTTTCTGCGCTGTCTGAATCTTCTTTTTGCTTGTATTCTTATTTCTTTCGGTAGCGCCCGCCTCGCGCAGCTTTTCCGTTTCAAGGCGCTTTTTTGCGAGTTCTTCCTCGCGCTGGCGCATTCTTTCCCTACGTTCCTCGTCCTCTTTATCAAGAATTTTCGTATAGTGTTTATTGAGTATGCTGTCCTGAACTATAGCAAGACCACTATTTGCTATCCAGTAAACTCCCAGCGCGGCCGGCATTATGAAACCGATGTAAACAGAAAACAACGCCATCATAACCATCATGCT
>JAAYWX010000226.1 GCA_012516225.1 Clostridiales bacterium | reverse complement strand
GGTCGCGCACTTGGCCGGCGTCACGTATCCGTATATATTGGAGGAGGAACGCCCACAACACTCTCGGCGGAACAGCTTGACGAACTGTGCGGAATACTGGAAACAGCTTTTGATTTTTCCTCCGTTCATGAATACACAGTTGAGGCCGGCCGTCCGGATACTATAACGGCGGAAAAACTTAATGTCCTTAAACTGCACGGCATAACAAGGGTCAGCGTAAACCCTCAGTCCATGAATGACGATGTTCTTGAAGCTATAGGAAGAAAACATTCTGCAAAAGATGTTATAGATGCACTTTCACTTGTTAGGAGCGTCGGTGGCTTCAATGTAAATATGGATCTTATTGCCGGCCTTCCGCTTGATACTCCGAACGGATTTTTCAGAACACTCGATACGGTTTTGGAGCTTAATCCTGAAAACATTACCGTTCATACGCTTGCGCTCAAAAAAGGTTCTGCGATAACACTCCGCGGCGCTTTGCTTCCTCAGGATTCCGATGTACGCCGAATGGTAGACTTTGCCGGAAGAACCCTTTATTCATCCGGATATCGGCCATACTATCTTTACCGTCAAAAATATATGTCGGGCGGATTTGAAAATGTAGGATGGCAGCGCTCGGACAGCGAAAGTTTGTACAACATCTGCATTATGGAAGAGCTTCGCAGCATAATTTCTATGGGCGGAGGAGCCTCAACGAAACTGTGTGTCGGAAACGGGCGCATTGAGCGTATTTTTGATCCCAAGTATCCCAAAGAATATATTGACAGCATAGACAAAATTATTGCGGACAAAGAAAAAATAAAATCAATACTGACCCAATCGGATGCGGAAACAGAATTTATCTGCGGAAACGCACAGGAGGTTTAGTTTAATGGCATATTGTTTAGACGAAATTAATCGCAGAGCGTCGAGCGACCCTGCAAAATTTATCCGTGAATGTGACGCCGAATACGACGCCAAAATCCGTCATGCGGCTGACATGATTATCCAAAACCGCAAAAATAGCCCTATAGTTTTAATTTCCGGGCCTTCCGGCAGCGGGAAAACGACCACTTCAAAAAAAATTGAGGAGGAACTGCGCCGGCGCGGAATTATGACACATGCACTGGCCATGGACAGCTACTTCCGCACAGTTGATGAAAACTCGCCAAGAACGGAAGACGGAAAAATTGATCTTGAATCTCCGCGGTGTGTGGATATGGAACTGCTTTCTGAGCATTTTGAACGGCTTAGCCGCGGTGAAGCTATTGATGTTCCGAAATATATTTTTGCAGAGCAAAGGAGAGCGGATGTTCCTTCCGAAACACTCAAGATCGGTAAAAACGACATTGTCGTTGTGGAAGGCATACACGCCCTGAACGATGAGCTGACAGGAGCGCACCCGGAAGCCCTTAAGCTCTATATCAGCGCCCGTTCTGATGTTTTGAATAACGGAGAAGTCTGTTTCAAAGGAACATGGATGCGTCTTGTCCGCAGAGTGGTTCGCGATAACCTTTTTCGAGGAGCTTCTCCGGAATATACTTTCGGGCTGTGGGCAAATGTCCGCCGCGGCGAAAAGGTCAACATCAGCCCGTTCAAGGATAAAGCGAACTGGAAATTTGACTCGTCATTCCCTTATGAGGTCTGTGTCATGAAATCCGTTGCGCAGAATATGTTCCGCAACATCCCAGAAGGGACTGAAAGGTATGAAGAATTAAAGCAGATTTATCCTGCATTTGATCTTTTTGAAACAATTGAAACAAAACTGCTTCTCCCGGATTCCCTCTTGACGGAATTTGTGGGTGGAGGCAAATATAAATACTGATCTTTAAAATTTATCTCTCCGCCGTCTGCGCTTTGCGGCAAGATAACTACTTTTATGGTATGAAAGGTGCACTACACTATGTCCACAAAAATCAGCTACTATTTTTCTAAACTTGATAAATTCCCCATATACGGATTCTTTGATGGTATTTCTGAAACCTATGAGATACTGCAAAGGGCAAAAGTATATCTTCAAGATACTATTGTTGGAAATGATATAAGGGAGAACCACGGAGAAATCCGCGGAGATTCTCCCAATTTCCACGGCAACTATTTCATCGGGGAAGGAACAGTAATCTACAACGATGTTACAATTATAGGACCGGTATATATCGGAAAAAACTGTGAGCTTATGCCCGGCTCCATTATACGACCATATACCATAATAGCGGACGGCTGCAGCGTCGGTCACGGCAGTGAAGTTAAACATTGTGTAATGTTCAGCGGTTCCAAAGTTGCTTCTCTTGCTTTTGCAGGGGACAGTATTTTGGGCGCATCTGCCAGAGTCGGAAGCGGAGTTATAACGGCAAACAGAAAATTCGACCAGACAAACGCCACTCTTAAAATTGACGGACAAAAAATAGATCTCGGTGACAGCTTTTTCGGCTGTATTCTTGGCGATAGCGCACGGTTGGGCGCAAACGCGGTTACCCAGCCCGGAACGCATATAGGACCATACACATGGATATTTCCGCTTACTAACGTACGCGGTTTTATTCCGGCCGGAAAACGTGTGTTCAATGAACACAAAACAGTGGTTGAAGAGAACGAAATAGTGGAGCTAAAGCCGTGATACATGCAGTTCAGTCCTTTGATACTTCTACTCTTCTTTTTATACAGGAAAATCTACGCACAGAGTTTTTAAATACGTTTATGGTTTTTATGACGAAACTCGGAGACGGCGGGGCTGTCTGGATTGCTTTGGGGCTTACCTTGTTTGCTTTTCCAAAGACCAGACGCCGCGGGGCTTATGTGCTTGTCTGCCTTCTGGCGGTTTTTCTTGTAAACAACTGCTTATTAAAGCCGATTGTAGCAAGACCCAGACCGTATGTTACCATAGAAGGCCTGTCGATTTTGGTAAATCCGTTGCAATCATATTCTTTTCCTTCCGGGCATGCCGCATCAAGTTTCGCGGCGGCTCTTGCAATGGTTCTCTTCTTCGGCAGGAAAGGGGGATATGCATATATTCCGGCAGTATTGATCGCTTTTTCCCGCTGTTATGTCGGGGTGCACTATCCGAGCGATGTTATCGGCGGCGCAATTGTTGGAACCCTTTCCTCGTTCGGCTTATATGTTTTGATTAAAAAATATTCCTCTTTGGGTTTCGACCCTAAAAGAAGAATGTAGGTGAAAAGCCGCAGTGCCATGTGTACCGCGGCTTTTCGTCAATAAAAACAGCAAAATGTCTTTTTAGGGCATAATAATATGTCGTCTTGCTAAAAAAATATGAATATGTTATAATTTTATGTCGCATAGAAAGTAAAAATTTAAAATATTCTAAAATTTTTAATTGATGACATAAAACCTTGCGGTTGTACAAGGTTTGGGATTATTGACACAAATTTCTTGTCGGATGGGAGGTATGCATATGGACAACGGTTTCAGCGCCCAGCAGCTGCAGGAACAGGTGCAAATCCTGTCTCCCCGTCAGATGCAGTCTCTTCGCGTGCTCCAAATGCCGTCAACCGAGCTGTACGACTATCTGATGAAAGAACTGGAAGAGAACCCTGTCATAACGTTCGACAGCATTGATTACGCAGAAAAGTGCCGGCGTAATTCACATTATACGACAGACGATAGCAGCGAGCCTTCACTTGCCGACATTATCGCGGATGACAACAGTTCTCCTATCGTGTCTTTGCGCATACAGTATTCAATGCTTAAGCCTCCTCCGGAGATAGAGCGTATTGGATATGCTCTTATTTATCTTCTGGATGAAAACGGGTATCTTTATTATGAAGATGTGGAGCGGCTTGCACAGGCTTCAAACATTTCCCTTGACAATCTCAAAACTGCAATAGACCTTCTGCAGTCGCTTGAGCCCGCGGGAGTCGGTGCGTTCAATCCAAGGGAATGCATTCTTCTTCAGCTTGAAAGGAAGGGGCTGAAGGGGAGTGACGCTTGGAAAGTTGCACAGGATTATCTTGACCTTTTAAGCAAAAACCAGCTTCCCCAAATAGCAAAAAAAAGCGGGATTCCTCTGCATCGCGTTGTAAACGCGCAGCAGATAATAAAGACGCTTAATCCCAAACCACTTATGATGGAAGCAACGCATAGGAACAGCGGGTATATCGCTCCTGATATTCGTATTTTCAAAAAAGATGGTAAATTCACTGTGGAGTTGAATCAGCTCAGCGCCGACAGTATAATAATAGATGAAACCTATTCAAAAATTTATAAAGAAACAGACAATGAAACTGTGCGCAATTTTTTAGGAGAAAACATGAAAAAGGCACAGTGGCTTAGGGAGAGCATCAGGCAGAGATGCGAAACTCTTATGGCGTGCGCAAACCAGCTTTTGATTAGCCAGCTTTCCTTTTTTGAACTGGGTCCGGATTATCTGCTCCCTTACAGCCGCAAAGAAATGGCGGAACAGCTTGGAAGGAGCGAATCCACAATAAGCCGGGCATTAAAGGATAAGTACATAGAGTGCGAATGGGGAATGTTCCCCGCGGACTATTTTTTTCCGAAACAAACGGTGGATGCCCATCCTATGGTAACAAAAAATACGATAGAAAGCAGCATACAGATGATTATAAACAACGAGGACAGGCAGTCGCCTTTGAGCGACGAGGCTATTGTCGGTGTGCTTAAAACAATGGGCATTTCCGTGAGCAGAAGAACGGTGGCAAAATACCGTGACGAACTCGGCATACCGGCATCTTCGCGCCGTTAGGCTTATGGATGAATTAGTGCTTTTTCAGCGCATTATACACAAATAATTAGAATTGTCCCTTTATATTTTTTGCAAACAGCCCTATAATAAATCGGAACCGATATAATCGGTTACACTATTTTCCGTCAGCAAGGAGAACGGTCTATATGATAAAAACGGGCGCCATGGCAAAACATCTGCTCCATGCCACAATCAGCACGGCGCTCAGGGACGACGGCCCGAAGCGTGCCATACGGAATCTTGTGGAGCTCGGAGAGAAATTCTCCGTCGGCAGGTTTCAGCGAGAGTTCTTTTCAACAATAAGCTCAATGCTTAAAAACGAAAATAGTCTCTACTATAAACTTTGGGAAACTGTTCTTAAAGAAACGGATCATGATTCGCTAAAAACTTTTGGAATAAACATCGGGTACAATGGTTGCACCGCCGGTATAAAAACTCTCAGAGCGCTTGAAAAGCAGCATAACTGTGGGATACCCGCGGTTATTTCCATACTTTATAACGGCAGCGAAATGGACTCTGCAAAAGTTGACAATATTGTACGTCAGGGCGAAAAACTTGGGATTTTTGCCTATATTATAACGTACTGCGGTGGGGATCTCGGCTCTCTCTCCTCAGTTTTTACTGCGCATAAAGACTGCGGCTTTGTCCTTTTAACCGAGGGGTGCGAACTCAGCTGTGATACCGTTTCACGGCTGACCATTAAGAAAAATGTTATGCTGTCGGTTTCCGCCGGCGAATGCGGATTTGAAGAAACCTGCAGGCGCCTGCGCTCCATGAGAACCTTATACTGTGTCTATTCAAGATACGACGAGGCTCAAGCGGACGAAATCGTTTCCGGCAAACTGGTGGAAAAAGTTATGCCATGCTCAAACACTTTTGTTCTTCTTATTCCCGATGATGATGTCAGTGACAATACCGCAGCCAGAGTGGGGGCCTTCGCAGCGGAATGTAGAAAACAGCAGCGCTATCCATTTATTTTGATGGATGTACGCCTTGACCTTCTTGATATTAACCGAGCTATCGCCAACAGTGCGTGTTTCGTTGCTTTTGATACCGACGGACAGCTCATTACCCAGAAAGGTAAAACAAACGATTCTTCTTTAAACATTACCAAGTATGGTCTTCTTGACATATTCCGAAAAAGTCTTGTTCTTGAACAGCCGCGCAGCGCATAAGCAATCTTAATATAATATAAATCACATATAAGCTATATGCAAATTCAGAGTGCCGGATATAATTTCCGGCACTCTGTTGCTTTTTAATCAGACATCCTTTTTTCACTTCTTAAGGCTTTCATCATGTCGCAGTCACATCCGCCTTCAATGTCCTTTGTAATGCGCCGCTCCATAATAACTGTATTTCTCCACATTCCGATACGGTCCTTTGCTATACGCTCTCTGCATCCAACCATACGGAAGCCGCATTTCTCATGAAGCTTTATGCTTGCGGCATTGTTTTGTATAATATGCGCCTGTATAGTCCAATATCCCAGCCGTTCGGATTCTTCAAGAAGCGTTTCAAGCAGAAGTCTGCCTACTCCCTTTCTGCAATGGTTCGAATCTATATAGATGCTGTCCTCTGCAACGCCCTTATAACATTCCCTGGTCGAAAAAGGCGTCAGCGCCGCCCAGCCGACCACCTCGCCATCATATTCCGCAACAAAACGGCACCCTTTAACGTGTTCTCTGTCCCACTCATCATAAGACGGACAGGAAGTATTAAAAGTTGCTATATTGCTTTGAATCCCTTGAGAATAAATCTCGACTATATCGCCCCAATCACTTTTTTCCATCGGGCGGATTGTATATTCCATACAGTTTTTCCTCCAAGTTTGGCCAAATCGGCATATTTTCCCGGACAGCGTTTTTTTAATCTCACAGTTAGAAAATTATATCCTCTAAATATAAATTAGTAAATCCCGTATATTCCAATTTTTCGGTAAATCTTCATCGCTTCTCGCTTTTATGTCATGAAAAAGAGAAATTTTCATTTATTAGATGTAAAAAATAATTGACTAATCTGGGAATAAAGGTAAAATGGTAGAAACGGAGGTTCTTAATAAAGCTGTTTTGGCGCATAGGGAAAAGACCGGCGGAAATGTTGATTTTGCCGCCTGAAATGATATAAAGAGAATTTATATAAAGGACGAGAGCAAATGAAGCATATTTTTCTCATTGCCGCGAATTTTGCCGCCTACCTCCTCTTTATTTGCAAATGTTTTACGCTTATGGAAGGCATGCTTTACGGAAAGCATTACGGGATGACGTTTAGACTGTGCATCGGCATAGTCAACGCAGCGCTAATGGTTGCCATGGCACTGCATGTTCCCATAAACCTTGCCTATTCTTTTACAGTCCTTCTTTTATTTGCGGAACTGTGGAGCGTATTTATGAGACCGCTTAAGGATACCATTTTTGTTACGGTTTCGGTAATGATGAACATTATGTGTCTTAGAGGAATGGTCATCTCCATTTTTGCCATTATTGCGAACAAGACCTTGCATGAGGTTTGCGGAACTCCGGATCTTTTTTTGGGGGCATTGTTAGCCTCAAATATCCTTGAGTGGCTGTCGCTTTTTGTAATTATGCACTATATACGCATGGAAGACCTCAGATTTGCAATGCACAACAAAACCCAGTCCCGGTACATAATAGTCTGGGCGTCTTTATGCGTTCTGTTCATGTTCAGAAGCTCCGGAATTTATGTCCGCGATTATAGCGTGCCTTTTATGTTTATTGACCATTTCAGCTACTGTTTTATACTGCTTCTCAGCTTTTATTATATACTCGTCTATACCATGCGGCTTAACCGTGCCTTAAAAGTGCGTGAAATAAACAAGAACTTGTCAATTGCTCTTGGCAATAAGATTCAGCTCCAAAGCGCGCTCATGCGTGATGCGCTTTTTACTGCGCAGGCAAACCTGACACAGAACAAAATTATAAGCGGGCTTGAAGTTTACTGCGAGCCTGTCGAGAACATCCCGACAGAATATGACAGATGGTTCGAATATGTGAAGTCGAAAATTTACCCGGATGATTACGACATTTTCTATAAATCTCTTGAACGGCGAAATCTTCTTAGCAATTACGAAATGGGAATAGAACCGAAACCGTTTGAATACAGGCGATTCGGAGCGGACAATTTTTATCATTGGGTCAGGCTTGTATTGAGAATGTTTAAAGATGTAGAAACAGGGGACGTTCACCTCTTCGGATATGCTTTTGACATAGAAGATGAGGTGCGCAATCGGCAAACCCTGTTGCGTTGTGCGCAGACCGATCTTTTCACCGGCCTGTATAACAAGGTGACTACAGAAACAATCATTGGAGAGGAAGTGCGCAAGGGCGCGGGTATTCTTCTGCTGCTTGACATCGACAATTTTAAGACCGTCAACGACCGCTTCGGGCATGAAACGGGCGACCATGTCCTGAAGCGCATTTCCGAACTGCTAACGGACACTTTCCGAAAATGTGACGTTGTCGGTCGAATAGGCGGCGACGAGTTTATGATATTTATCAGAGACACGACCGATATTTCCATAGCGGAGGACAGAGCGGCCGAAATATTAAAGAGACTGCGGTCCGGAATCAATTGCGGTGGACAAAGGCTGTTTATTACAGTAAGTATCGGCATAGTCGTAATAGATGAAAAAATCGACAGCTTTTCCCTCGCGTACAACAGAGCCGATAGTGCTTTGTACAGGGCTAAGCATGGCGGGAAAAACGGCTATTTTATATATGACGGAAACGTTAAATATTCAGTCTGCTGAGGTAGGCTTGTTATTGGAACTTACCATTTTTACGCCGCTTGCTTCAAATCTGCGTTATGTCCCCGCAACTGTCTAAATATCTTGGACGCTGCGGGGAATATTATAGCAGCATATTCTTTTGTTTAGCGCAAGGAAGGGGATTTAGGAAGTTTTTATATCAGGCTAAGGTAGCGCTCTCCCGTATCGGGCAGCAGTACAACTACAGTCTTTCCGTCAAATTCGGGTCTCGAAGCCGCTTTTGCCGCAGCCGCCGCCGCTGCACCGGAAGAAATACCGACAAAAATTCCTTCAGTTTCCGCCAATTCCCGCATCGCTGAAAAAGCCTCATCGTCGGCGATTCTTACAATCTCATCGTAAACAGATGTGTCCAGCACTTCGGGGATAAAATTTGCCCCGATTCCCTGTATGCGGTGTGGGTTTGCCATTTCGCCGGAAAGAAGCGCCGAACTATCCGGTTCTACAGCTATTATCTTTATAGAAGATTTTTTCTCTTTTAAGTATCCTCCGGCTCCGGTGATTGTTCCGCCGGTGCCTACTCCTGCAATGAAAGCGTCTACTTTGCCGTCAGTATCCATCCAAATTTCCGGACCAGTAGTTATATAGTGCGCCTCCGGATTTGCCGGATTTGAGAACTGTCCCGCAATTATACTCCCTTTATTTTCGCGGTGTATTTCTTCAGCTTTTTCAAGTGCACCTGCCATACCCTTGGAACCTTCCGTAAGCACAACTTCGGCGCCATAAGCCCTCATAAGTTTTATTCTTTCCTGGCTCATGCTGTCCGGCATCACTATGACAGCCCTATATCCCAAAACGGAAGAGAGCGCCGCAAGACCCACGCCTGTGTTGCCGCTTGTAGCTTCAATTATCATGCCACCTTTTGCAAGCTTGCCTTCCCGTTCGGCAGAACGGATAATGTTTAAAGCAATTCTGTCCTTTGCGCTTCCGGCGGGATTGAAACATTCAAGCTTTGCAAGAATCCTTGCCTTAGGGCATCTCTTTTCCCCGAAAGTTTTAAGTTCTATCAGAGGTGTGTTTCCTATAAGTTCAGTAATATTATTAAAAATTCTCCCCATTTTTGGACACTTCCTCGAATTTTATTTGCCCAGACTGTTGAAATACTTTGCCTGTAAATGTATAATACTTCAATGTACCTGTAAAAACAAGGCTGAACTTAGAGGCCATATATATCTAGGTGCATACCTGTTTATATAATGTTTTCAATTGTCAAGAAAGGCCTGAGAATAACTATGAAACGTACGAAAATCTCCGAAATATATGCGGGAGCGTCTAATTTTACAAACGGGGAAATTACCGTTTGCGGCTGGGTCCGCACTATCCGCGATATGAAAAACTTTGCATTCATCGACTTAAACGACGGAAGCTCACACAAAGGAATACAGGTTGTTTTTGAAAGAGGCGCACTTGAAAATTATGATGAAATAGCCCGACAGAATGTCGGAGCCGCACTTATTGTAAAAGGAAGGCTGGCGCTTACGCCGGAAGCTCCACAGCCGTTCGAACTGAAAGCCTCATCTATAGAGATTGAAGGAGTATCCACTCCCGATTATCCGTTGCAGAAAAAACGCCACAGCGTGGAATACCTCCGCACAATTGCGCATCTGCGTCCGCGTACCAATTTGTTCTCTGCCGTTTTCAGAGTGCGCAGTGTTGCTGCCGCAGCCATTCACGAGTTCTTCCAGCAGAGAGGCTTTGTCTATGTACACACTCCCATTATTACCGGTTCGGATTGTGAAGGTGCCGGCGAAATGTTCCGTGTTACCACCATAGATTTAGACACCCCCCCGCGTACTGAGGACGGCAGGGTTGACAACTCAAAAGACTTTTTCGGAAAGGTTACCAACCTCACTGTTTCAGGACAGCTTAATGCCGAAAATTTTGCGATGGCATTCGGAGATGTCTATACCTTCGGTCCGACTTTTCGTGCCGAAAATTCCAATACTCAGCGGCACGCTGCCGAATTTTGGATGATAGAGCCTGAAATGGCTTTTGCGGATCTCTCCGATTATATGGACAATGCCGAGGCCATGATAAAATACGTTATACACACAGTACTTGAAAGATGTCCTCAGGAAATGTCCTTTTTCAACAGCTATGTCGATACCGGGTTGCTTGAGCGCTTAAACCATGTTGCAAGCTCCGACTTCGGAAGAGTCACATATACCGAGGCGGTCGAGATTTTGAAACAACATAACGACGAGTTTGAATATAAGGTCGAATGGGGCGCGGATTTGCAGACAGAGCATGAGCGTTATTTAACGGAGAAGATATTTAAAAAGCCTATTTTTGTCACAAATTATCCTAAAGAGATAAAGGCCTTTTATATGCGACTTGATGATGGAGGAAAGACGGTTGCCGCGGCAGACTGTCTTGTTCCGGGGATAGGCGAGATCATAGGGGGAAGCCAGCGCGAAGAGCGGCTT
>JAAYWX010000474.1 GCA_012516225.1 Clostridiales bacterium | reverse complement strand
TTACTGCGAAGAAGATATCCATTTATGACCGAAATCAAAAAATACCGGTCTTAATGCTTTTGCAAAGATTTTACAGTTACAGCACAGGAAAACTGTTAGGGTATGTTGAAATATCCATACCGGAAACGGCCATTTCCAGCATTTATGAGAATACGGACGAGAACAACACCTGTATTGTTGATTCAACCGGTTCCATCCAGAGCACGGACGGCCTGTACCCCCTGTATTCCGTTTATCCAAATTTGGACAACGCGCTTTTTAAAAACAAATCCGGGTTTTACTTTATAAACAACAAGATTGTTTTTTATAAGTATTTTGAAAAGTTGAATTGGTATATCATTACCCAGGTCAGCAGCAATATTTTTTTGCAGCCGATTTACTTCCTTATTTTCGTTTCTGTTTTCATTGCCGCCTGCGGAGTTGTAATCTGCACCATCCTGTCACATAAAATAGCGCAGACGATTACGTCACCCATCAACCATCTTATCAAACATATCCAAAAAGTCATTCAGGGCCGGTGGGAGCCCGTCCCCAATCACACCGGTCAGAATGAAATCAACTTTCTGTTTAACCGGTTCAACGATATGCTGGCTGCTCAGGCGAAGCTGAAAGACAAGCTGCTGAAAGAACAGAAAATGAAACAGAAGCTTTCTCTCGATTTATTACAGGAACAGGTAAATCCTCATTTTTTATATAACACGCTCGACAATATCTGTTCTCTGGCTGAAATCAATGAAAATGAAACGCTGATTGAAGTGGTGATGAATCTTTCCAAATTTTATCGTGAAACCTTGAGCAAGGGAAGTTTTTACGTAACCATTCAGGATGAGATTTCCATTACAACCGCCTATCTGAATATCATGCGCATCCGGTACTTTAACAAGTTTGAATTCACCATCACGTGGCCGGATTATTTAAAAGCATACCCCTGCCTGAAGCTTCTTTTGCAGCCGATTGTAGAGAATAGCATTTACCATGGGATTGCACAAATCTATTACACCGGTATGATCAATATTGATATCACGGGATCGGAAAACGGCATTCGCTTTACTGTCCGCGATAACGGCGTTGGAATTTCCGAAAAAAGGATTCAGGAAATCTGGGAAGAACAAAACAGCCATTTCGGTCTGAAAAATGTAGATCAGCGAATCAAACTGTATTACGGCGACCAATATGGCCTGAAAATTGAGCAAAACGCCGATACCGGCTACACGATTATACTGGAAATCGCAAAGGAGGTGTAAACATCATGCTGAATGTTTTGATAGCGGACGATGAATTTTTTATCCGTCAGCGTCTGAAGCGTATTATCGACTGGGACAAGCTGGAGCTGCGCTGTGTCGGCGAAGCGGAAAACGGGCAGGAGGTCATCGATTTTATTACGAGGCATCTTGTGGACATCCTGCTGCTGGATATTAAAATGCCGGTAAAATCCGGCATGGAAGTCCTGGAATATATCTATGAACACGGTATCAACACCAAAGTAATTTTCCTATCGGGATACAACGACTTCGAATATGCTCAGAAGGCGATTAAATGCCAGGCGGTAAATTATTTATTAAAGCCCATCGACAAAGCAAGCCTGGACAGCGCCCTGATTTCCTGCAGGGATAATATCCTGTCATCGCTGAAAAGCCAGGAAGGTATTCGAAAATACAACCAGTACCTCAGGCGCTCCTTTATTTATAAAGTGGCGACCGGCGGAATTGACGTTTGTGAACTGTTTCAGGCATATCCTGATTTTTCATCTTTTCGCTTCTGTTGCTTTCTGGGCGTTTACTGCTATGAAGGAATGAAGTCCTGCATTGAACAGTTCAGTAAAAAGATAAGCAGCCAAAACATTGCTTTTGAGTATTTTCAGGAAAGCGAACATGTAGCAATCCTTCAGTTTTATTTAGAAGAAGAACGCGATTTCGAGGATATTTTTGCTCTCTGCAATGATTTTCTAGATGAATTCACAGGGTATCTCTTTCTGTCCCTTGGGGAAGCTTTTCCGATTCAGTCTGTTTGGGCAACGCAGTATCAAATGGTATTGGAAGACCTTGTGAAACGGTATTTTTACGACGAAAAAAAACTGGTTCGGCAAAAAAACAGCGAGATTTATAAAATTGATAAAAAAACCTTTTTATCTCTGCGGCAAAATATCGTACTTTATTTG
>JAAYWX010000225.1 GCA_012516225.1 Clostridiales bacterium | reverse complement strand
TCCTAAATTAAGGGAAGAATTTGCCCGACGGGAGGATGAATGCTTCAGAATATACGGTTCAAATTTCAGCGGCGGCAGGCGCGAAGCAAGCGAATACGAAAATCCAAAACCTCACCGTCTCGGGAACGCCGTACGTCCCGCATGGGATTCCGGAATACTGCGTCAGGCGGGCTTTGAGAAAATAGAATTTGAGATAGATATTACCAACGGGCTTTGGGACGATAAGGAAAAATTGCTTTACGGCTTAACGCCTATGTTTATGATTTCGGCGGAAAAGCCGGAGGAAACGGCTAATGTCAAATAAACCCGGGGGAAAAGGAATTTTAAAGGCCAGCCCGGATGCAGGCGGGTATTCTATGGGCCGCTATGTTCTTAAAAGACTTATTTCACTTATACCTATACTGCTCGGAGTAACCTTTTTGACATATGGACTGATGTATCTATCCCCTTCCGATCCGGTTGAAATGCTTCTTCAGGCTCAGGGAATACCTGTTTCGCCAGATGTTGTTGAAGCAATGAAGCATAAGGCGGGATTGGACAGGCCGTTTATAGTGCAGTATTTTACATGGCTTTGGAATTTTATGCGCGGGGATATGGGAGTATCGCTTATTGACGGGCGTCCGGTTATTTCGGAACTGAAAACGGCGCTTCCTCGCACTTTGCTGCTTACGGCGACATCAGTTGCGGTGACAATACTGCTTTCCGTACCGCTTGGAATTCTTTCTGCGGTCAGACAGAACCGTGCGACCGACTATATAGTGCGTTTTCTGAGTTTCCTTGGAAATGCTCTGCCTAATTTCCTTGTTTCACTTTTGCTTATGTATTATATGGCACTCAAGCTCGGAATTCTGCCGGTGCTTGCAACCGGTACGGGAAAAGGGCTTATACTGCCTACTTTTGCGCTGGCTATACCAATGACAGGGAAATATATAAGGCAGGTTCGCGCAGCCGTTCTTGAACAGCTTGGGAAAAGCTATGTTGAAGGGGCAATTTCACGCGGTGTGAGGGAGCGCACGGTGCTGTACAAGGATGTGCTTCGCAATGCCATGCTTACGATTGTTACGCTTATTTCACTTTCAATAGGGGCTCTTCTTGGCGGTACAGCCGCGGTGGAGCGCATTTTTGTCTGGCGCGGTATGGGATTTATGGTTATGGACGCCATTCTTATGCGCGATTATCCCGTTATTCAGGCTTTTGTCGTATGGATGGCGGTTATCTATGTCGTTATAAATCTTATTACGGATTTGTCCTACTATTTCCTTGACCCGCGTGTGCGGCAGGGATTGGGGGTGCGGTGATGGATAAAGAAAATCGTGCCGCACGAATAAGGCTTTGCGTTGCGCTTTGCCTCACACTTGTTTTTTGCGCATTTTGCCTGATAGCACCGCAGATTATGCCTAATGACCCCAATCATGCAGACTTGCTTAAAGCAAAGTTGTCTCCGTGCAGGCAGTACCCTTTCGGTACGGATTGGCTGGGGCGATGTGTATTTTCGCGCGTGCTTGATGGAGCTGCTTCCACGGTGTTTTCAGCGCTTCTGGTAGTGCTGATAACCATGGTGATAGGTTGCGCGGCAGGAATTGTCTGCGGTTATTACGGCGGTGTTTTAGATACGGTAATAATGCGGACAGTTGATATTTTTCTTGCGTTTCCAGGTATGGTGCTTGCCCTTGCGGTTGCAGGTATGCTTGGACCGGGAATGAAAAACGCAATTATTGCGCTCTCTGCAACAGGCTGGACACAATACGCCAGACTTACAAGAAGCTATGTGCTTTCCCTGAGACAGGAAAATTTTATATATGCTGCGCGGCTTAACGGACAAAGACCCGCTAATATCCTGTTCCGCCATGTTCTTCCTAATGCTGTCCGCCCCGTTATTGTAACTGCTTCTCTCAGCATAGGCAGCACTATGCTGGGACTTGCCGGTCTTTCTTTCCTCGGACTCGGTTCCCGTGCGCCGGAGGCAGAATGGGGGAGCATGCTTTCGGACGGACGAGGACTAATGCAGCAGGCACCGTGGATTGTGCTTTATCCCGGACTTGCGATATTTGTTGCGTCTGTTTTGTTTAACTTTCTGGGCGACTGTGTACGGGATGTGTTGGATCCTCTCGACTCACAGCATATTTTTACAAGAAAAGAAAGGAAGAAAAAGATGAAAAGAAAACTGGCTCTTTTCCTTGCGGCATTTATGCCGCTTGGAACGCTGTCTGCGTGCGGACAGAAGAAACCGGAGGAATCACCTGGAGCTTCGGCTGATGCCGCAAAAGAAAATGCTGCTCCTGCAGATTTTGTCTGCGGAGTATACAACTTCTCCAAAATAGACCCGGCGGACGGATATAACGGCTGGGGCACTATGCGTTACGGCGTGGGAGAAACCCTGTTTAAGCTGGACGACAATCTAAAAGTTGTGCCTCTCCTTGCAACCGCGTATAAACTTTCCGATGACAAGTTGACATGGACCATTAAACTGCGTGACGGAGTTTTATTCCACAACGGCGATGCTATGGACGGAGCAGCCGTAAAGGCAAGCCTTGAACGCCTTGTGGCAAAAAATGAACGTGCCGCCTCAGATTTGAAAATTGCATCGATTGAGGCAAAAGGCAATACTGTTTCCATTACTACAACCGAACCTAATCCTACCTTGGTAAATGCACTCTGTGACCCGTATGCCTGCATAGTCGATGCGGATGCTGATAACGGCGAAACGGACTTTGAAATGTATCCCGTTTGCACCGGACCGTATGTTGTTAAAGAATATACTCCCGATGTTTCTGCTTATCTGGAGCCTTTTGCCGATTATTGGGGCGGTACACCGAAATGCAAGAGCGTTACTGTCAAGGCAATTCCAGATGTGGATACACTGTCGCTCGCAATGCAGAACGGCGAGATTGATGCGGCTTACGGGCTTTCTTATGATACCCTGCCGCTCTTTTCAAACAGCGATAAGTACAAGGTAACTCAGGCGGCAACAACGCGCGTTTATATGCTTTA
>JAAYWX010000023.1 GCA_012516225.1 Clostridiales bacterium | reverse complement strand
GTTTCTTACTTCTTCGGCAACAACCGCAAAACCTTTTCCAGCCGCTCCGGCTCTTGCAGCTTCGACGGCGGCGTTAAGCGCGAGAATATCTGTCTGGAACGCAATATCCTCGATTGCTTTTATAACCTTGGATATCTGCTTCGATTTTTCCTCAATGTCAAATATGGCTCCAAGCATATTGTTTACCGCAGCTTCCTCGGATTCCATCTTTTTCAGAACATTTTCGGACAATCTGGCGGCCTTGCCCGCGTTTTCGGCATTTATGACAACGTGCTCGGAAACAGTTGCAATACTTGCCATAAGCTCCTGTATAGTAGCAGCCTGTTCTGTGGCTCCCTGTGCAAGCATAGCGGCACTGTTTGCTATTTCCGATGAATCGGAATTGATGCGCTCCGACGCTGACTGAATATTCGCTATAATATCCCTTATGTTGGTTTCAATTGCTTTCAATGCCTCTTTTATGGCTGAAAACTCACCAAGATATTCAACATCGGAACTCTTTGAGAAATCATATTCGGCCATGGATGAAAGTATTGAGGAAATATCTTTTATGTATATTTCAAGCGTGCTCACAGTATCTTCCACGGCATCGGCAAGTTCTGTGGTTTCATTTTTTGCGCGCTTGAATTTTTTCATAGGCGCGTCAAGCCTTCCATCTTTTAAAGAAAGCATTTTGTCTTTAACGGCAAGAATCGGATCAGCTATTATCTGTTTTGTCACATATGCCAGCACATAAAGAGCCATAACGGCGATCACAAGAGAAATTCCGATAATTATTATGGCTGTGTTGCGGAAAAGCCTGTCACTTTTGGCAGTCGGCTGTCCGGAGAACAGAATCCCCAGTATTTCACCCTTATTGTTTTTCAGCGGCTCATACTCTGTAACCATCTTTTGCCCTAAGATAGCTGCTTCTCCGGTATAGGTACTTCCGGAAAGAACTTTTGCGGAAATTTTTTTATCCAGCGTAGTGCCAACTCCCCGTTCTCCGCTTTTGGTAAGAACCGTAGTGTTAAGCCGAGTATCGCCCGCAAAAATCGTTACTTCGTTTCCGGTTTGTTCTTTTACGTCATCGACCAAATCTGTATTTGCAAGATCATACCCAACTGCAAGGGCGCCTATCTGCTTTCCCTGATGCTCAAGCGGGCACGATGTTAAAATGCTCATTTTCGAACCGTCGTAAAAAATGTCCGTAACGGTTTCTCCCGACAATCCGGGAGAAAAATTAAGTCCAGCAGCTCCGCCGCTTTCCCAGATTATATTGCCGTTTTGGTCCGAAATAGCGGCATAAAATCCCCCATTTCCTAAAAACGCTACCATTTGAGCTTCAATTCTGCCAATGTCTCCGTTTAACACATCAGAACTAATCTGCTCGCTTCCTCGTATTCCGCTCGCAATTTGGGCTGTTTCCTCCCCGCGCGTATTGATTTCGGAGTGAAGAAACCTGACGGCAGTATGACACTTGTCAGCAATCGCTTTGTCTGTAACGGAATGGAAGCTCAGAAATGACCCTGTTAGGATAATGCCCACTAAAAGTACTATAATATAAGACGCCATCCTTAAGAACTTAATAGTGATTTTTGACATTTCCAGAATACCTCCAAATAACAAAAAACAGGCGTATCAAGATAATTATACACCTCTATAATTATTCTACATTAATCTTTCTTTTTCAACAGGCAAATTAATAATCTATTTATTGGCAAAACTTTTCTATTTGAATTTATGCTAATTTAATAAATTTTTTTCAGATATTTGAACAAATGGAAAGCGCATACGAAGTATGCGCCAATTCTATGCAAAGCCTTTTACCTTTGCTTGATGTATAAATTTTTATGTTTTTCTGATTATTGTCGTTTCTCCGTTTGGTTCCTTTCTTTCAACAGTGCGTATGTTCCTCTCGAACTTGCTCCGTGCGCCCATCACTTCATGCCCGCAGCCAAGACAGCGGAGTTTAAAGTCCATCCCCGTCCGAAGAACAATCCAGCGTTTTTCCCCGCAGGGGTGCGGTTTTTTCATTGTAAGAACATCTCCTACTCTTATATCCACAAAGCAACCTCCCCTTTGCTCAATTTCCGTAATTCATTCCTCTATATTTGCGGTGTTTTGTCCTCATCTGCCTTTTATAGAATCCCAATAGTTCTTCGCCGCCTGCTCATTTTTGTTGTCACCGTATTCATAATATTTTACCCCCTTAAGTTCATCGGGCAGATATTGCTGAATTACATAATGATTAGGGTAATCGTGAGGGTATTTGTAATTCTGCATACGCTTATGTTCCGTAGAGTCTGCATGTACGTTCTGCAGTTCCCTGGGGATGCTGCCGACCCTGCCTGCCTGCACATCCGCCATTGCTTTGTTTATTGCCATATATGCAGAATTTGATTTTGGAGCGGTGGCAAGAAGAATAACCGCTTCCGCAAGCGGCAGTCTGGCTTCCGGCAGTCCAAGCTGAAGAGCCGAATCAACACAAGCCTTGACTATTGGGACAGCCTGTGGATAGGCAAGCCCGACATCTTCGCTTGCAGAACAAAGAATACGCCTGCAAGCACCGACAAGATCTCCTGCCTCAAGCAGGCGGGCAAGATAATGCAGGGCAGCATCGGGATCGCTGCCGCGCATTGATTTCATCAACGCGGAAAGAATGTCGAAATGCGCATCGCCCTCTCGGTCATAGCGCATGGAGCTTTTCTGTGAAACTTGCCGAGCGTCCCGCATTGTAAGCTTTACCGTACCAATGGCTCCCTTTGAAGCGTTGTAAAGCAGCTCTATCGCGTTTATCGCCTTGCGCACATCGCCGCCGCAGCTTTGCGCAATGTGCATTGTAACTCCCTCTTGCGCATCTATTTTAACCCCGTCCCGCTCCTCAAGAAAATGTATGGCTCGCAGAACCGCTTTCTCTGTATCTGCCGCCTCCACTTGCTTAAATTCAAAGATCGTAGATCGGCTGAGAATAGCATTAAAAACATAAAAATAAGGATTTTCGGTAGTAGATGCTATAAGTGTTATCTTGCCGTTCTCAATAAATTCAAGAAGGGACTGCTGCTGCTTCTTGTTAAAATACTGAATCTCATCAAGATACAGCAAAACCCCCTCAGGAGCGATAAAAGTATCTATCTCATCAATTATGGCTTTGATATCCGCAATTCCCGCGGTTGTCGCATTTAGGCGGCGCAGAGCACGGTTTGTTTTCTCCGCTATAATGCTTGCGACGGTCGTTTTTCCCGTTCCCGACGGTCCGTAAAATATCATGTTCGGAATTTGCCTGGACTCTATAATACGGCGCAACATGGAGTTTTCCCCCAATATTTCTCTTTGTCCGACAACGTCGTCGAGTGATGTTGGGCGAAACTCATCTGCAAGCGGTCTGTACATCTCCCGTGCCTCCTCTCAATATTTATCTAAAAAAGAGCCGAAAGGTATTTACCCACCGGCTCTTGTATTTGCTGATATCCAGCCGATATAAGGATTTTACC
>JAAYWX010000456.1 GCA_012516225.1 Clostridiales bacterium | reverse complement strand
TCGTTCGGATAACTGTCCCGCAGCACTTCCAGAAGACGTCCCGCCAAATATTCCGTATCGACCACCTCGTCTTTTACGGCTCCCGTAAAAGCAAGATGCTCCCCGACGGTTTTATCGTCAAATTTCGGCCAGAGTACGCCGGGGGTATCCAGAAGGTCAAACCCCTTTGCGATCGAAAACCACTGATTTGCTCTTGTGACACCCGGCCTGTCCTCAACATTGGCCTTGCTGTTTTTTGAAAGGCGGTTAATCAGCGAGGACTTCCCTACATTCGGGATGCCGACAACCATCACCCGAATCTGCCGGCCTACCATGCCCTTCGCTTCCCATGCGGCTATGCGGTCGCGCAAAACATCTTTCACTAGCGGGATAAACCCGTTTATGCCCTTGCCGCTGCGGCAGTCAATGGCGATTGCGCGTATATTATTTTGCTTGTAATAATCAATCCAGCGCGCGGTTTGGACCGGATCAGCCATATCGCTCTTATTCAATAAGATAACACGCGGTTTATTTTGTATCAGCTTGTTTAAATCCGGGTTGCGGCTGCTGACGGGTATTCTTGCGTCCACAATTTCCGCAACCGCGTCAACCAGCTTCAAGCTTTTTTCAATTTGTCTTTTTGTCCTGGTCATATGACCGGGAAACCATTGTATTGTTTGTGCTTCGCTCATTTTTTCATCCCTAAACTGAACTTACTTTTTACTTTATCTTGCCAACTCTGTCAAAAGGAAATACGACCATTTCCGCTTTCCCCAGAATATTCCTTACGTCAACCA
The DNA here is from genome assembly GCA_012516225.1 of Clostridiales bacterium. Taxonomy (GTDB): domain Bacteria; phylum Bacillota; class Clostridia; order Oscillospirales; family Oscillospiraceae; genus UBA2658. The sequence continues at coordinate 1,026 of JAAYWX010000456.1, read as the reverse complement.
TACCAACGTCGCTGAAGCGGCTGTCGTTGGATACGGCACGGTTGTCCCCCAGCACAAAAACATGCCCCGCGGGGACGGTCAGCGGAAATTTAAAATCCGTAGGCTGATCCGTAATGCCGTTCCGAATGTAGGCGGATTCATCAAGGGGAACGCCATCCACCGACACGACGCCCTTTTCAAAATCAATATCTACTCTTTGATTTTCAAGGGCAATCACGCGTTTTATGATGGGTTCCCTTAACTTCTGCGTATGGGAAATAACAACAACATCCCCTTGGCGTGGTTTGTAAAAGCAGCTTGAAAGAACCACCCTGTCGTTGGATTTCAAGGTTGGAAGCATAGAAGGCCCGTTTACATTTACCACCCTGAAACAGAAGGTAAACAGGATAACAACTACAATCAGGGAAGTAATAAACGCTTCTATCCATTCATAGCAGTTTACAGCAAAGTTGCTTTGTGACTTTCGAGTCACCGGTTTTATGTAAAGCCGGATGGATTGTTGGTTCAACGGAGGAACAACTACTTTATCATAAAGGATTCAGCCCTATAATTTATTTGGCTTTTCTGTTTTCATTAATATTAACTGTACTTTTCCTATAATATATCGCTGGTCAATCATGCCAACGTCGCTGGAACGGCTGTCGTCGGAAATCGTGCGGTTATCCCCCAGCACAAAAATATGCCCCGGAGGAACGGTCTGCGGGAAGGAAATGTCGTATTGATTTTTCGTGATACCGTTTTCTATGTAAGCGGATTCGTCCAGAGGAACGCCGTTTACCGACACGACTCCCGTATTAAAATCAATATCGACGGTCTGCCCTTCGGTGGCAATCACCCTTTTGATGAGGGTTTCGTCAAGGGAGGTAGCGCGTCTGTCCACCACCACAATATCCCCGCGGGTAAACTTCCTGTCGGTGCAGGAAACCAGAACCTTATAGCCGTTTTTCAGATTCGGCATCATGGAAGGGCCGTTGATGGTGATGACCCGGAAGAGAAAGGTAAAGATTACGATAATGATGACCAGCG
>JAAYWX010000224.1 GCA_012516225.1 Clostridiales bacterium | reverse complement strand
TATTCTTTGTATAAGGACATTAAAGCTAAAATCGGAAACCTGCTTGTTGTGGTGGGATACCCTGTTTTGATATACTTTTTAATTTCACTTTTTGTTCCACTGCCAATTATTTACCCTAAAGGAACTCTTTCATGGTATCTAAGCTTAATTGTTACTGTTATGATGCTGGAACGGCAGCTTTTTCGTGGGGTAGCAATCTATAATGTATATGGTATGCGAAGTGTATTTTTTGCCTGCCTGTTTCCTCCCATCTTGCCCATTCGCCTTATGTGGGGCAACATCATAAATATGGTATCTACAGCACGGGCGTATAAGCAAAAGTGGTTTGTCGTATCATCTCCAAAGGAAAAAACGGTTAAGAAAAAAGATAGCTGTACGGCAAAAGGCAGTAAACAAAAACAGATTGTATGGGCCAAAACGGATCATGATTTTCTTGAAAAGTCCGTTCTTAAGCGATACAGGCGTACACTTGGAGATATACTGCTGGAGCGAGGCTATATTACGCCGGAGGTTTTATCCCGTGCGTTGAGAAATGCGGTATTGCAAGGCGAAACCATAGGTGCTTATTTGCGCAAGCAAGGACTAATTACTGAAGAACAGCTGATGGATGCGTTGTCCAATGTTAAGCATATTCAATATGTGCGTATTGCTCAGATAGAGGATTACGGGGTTCATCAATTTGCTTCTGAATTTGACCAGGCCCTCTTGGAACAGTTGCATGCTCTGCCACTGATGCCAATTGACGGAGGATATGTTTTCATTTTCTGCGATGACAGCCCAAACGATGCACAAACGACTTTGCGCAGTACTTACGATATTCGTATCAGGGCGACATTCTCAACCCGCAGCGCCATTGAACATGGCTTGCATATTATGTATGCCTCAGATCATCCTGCCTATAATGCAGGTACACTCATTGCCAGACTTTTTGCAGAGAAACGTATAAATTATGAACAGGTGATACTTGCCCGCAATTACTGTTTCCTTCTGAATAAACCAGAAGAAGAGATTTTAATAAATATGGGTCTTTTGGCAAGCACGCATACTTTCTTACAGGAAGTTTTGTGTTAAATTTATATTTTAATGCAAGTTAATGCAAGCGCAAAATATTGTGCTGGTAGAAAACAAGTGCTGGGGCTGAGGTTAAATCCTCAGCCCCAATGTGCTGCAGAGCGCATCTGCAAGCGACTCAAGCTCAGCCTCTTGAACGGGCTTAAGAGAAGACCTGATTGTGACAGTATTGTCAAGTATAGTCGTATTTTTCAAAGGTGAAATAATCTCTTTCATAAGTTTTGCACTCATTGGCGCCCATGTGCCATTTTCCATAAACGCCATTGTACGGTTTTGGAGAAGATGGGCTTTGATATCCAGCAGGAGAGTTTCCATATTAGGGAATATTCCGCCGTTATAAGTGGAAGACGCAAAGACTATGTGACTAAAGCGGAAACAGTCCGCAAGAATATATGAGGGATGAACGGCAGAAACATCGTACATTGCAATATTTTTTATACCTCGGTCTGCAAGCTTTAAAGCAAGGATATCTGCAGCGTTTTCAGTGTTTCCGTATATTGAAGCGTAGGCGATTACGATGCCATTTTCTTCAGGTTCCCATGCGGCCCATTTCTTATATTTATCCAGATACCAACCAATATTTTGCCGCCAGACCGGTCCGTGCAGAGGGCAGATAATATCGATTTCAAGGGGGGATATCTTGCTCAAAAGTGCCGCAACCTGTGCACCGTATTTTCCGACTATGTTTGCGTAATAGCGCCTTGCATCGGGAAGCCAATCAGCTTCAAAATCCACCTCATCAGCAAAAATATTACCGCTTATAGCTCCGAAAGTTCCAAAAGCATCTGCAGAAAAAAGAACTTTGTCTTCAGCGTCGTAAGTGACCATCACCTCAGGCCAGTGAACCATAGGCGCTGTATAGAAGCTCAGCGTATGTCTGCCGGCAGAAAGTGTATCACCATCTTTTACGATGACAGCACGGGAGTCAATGTCAAAATCAAAAAACTGCTTTATCATTACGAGCGTCTTTGCATTGACAATGATACGGGCATTAGGATGGCGCAAAATGATCTCACCCAAGGTGGCGC
>JAAYWX010000223.1 GCA_012516225.1 Clostridiales bacterium | reverse complement strand
CTTTTATATCAAAGCCTGCCAATAATTCAATAGGCGTATATTTGCAAATATATTTCATTTTTTCACCTCTAAAATTTCCAGGAAAGCCTGCAGCCGTGTCTTCATCTGTCAATCGTTGATGTTATCCCTGTCGCAGCCATCGCCGTCCAAAACCAATACAGGAATTCCATTTTGTTCAAGCAACTTTTTGGTTATTCCGGCGCCTCCCAGCGATTTCTTGCAGCCCCAGTTGTTAAAATACACGACACCATCGGCATTTAAGTACTGTGCCATATCCAGTATCTTGCCGGCACGGTGGTCTGCCGAACCCCTAAGGTGATTGTTTAACAGCTTTATAGCCAGAGATCTAAGCGGGTTATTCTCATCCAGTTCAAATACCGCATCAAAATTCAAATCCGAACATAACAGCTGATATTTGGGGCTGTTGTTGATAATCTCTTTTATGGATTTTTGCCAGTTCGGGAGAGGATGACACCAAAGTATTCGGATTTTGTCATTTCTGTCTTCCTGCCCTTGCGCATCATCCAGTATCATTTCAAAATATTTTTCGGCTTCTTCAGTTCCGTTCAAAATATGAGTGAGCAATAGTTTATACATTTCTGAAGTGATATCGTTAGGTATATATTTTACCGAGAGCTCTTTAAAATACTCTTTATAGAGCCTCATTGACCGATTCTCTCTTTTTATCACTTCTTTTAACTTCTCATAATCAAACTTTTTATCCGTGTTCTCTTCAATAAAAGAAACAGCCTGTTTTAATTGATTTTCTACGTATCCTATTGAATCCTCATCATTGTTGCTGGGAATATCCACTGTAAACAGCGGTATTCCCCAGAAATCAGCCAGCTCCCTGAAGGTAATAATATTGGCATCACAGATCATGGTGGTGGCCATGATAAATTTCGGCTTGGGCAATACTTTTGCCAAGGCAGCACCCAGCATGGTTTTGTGATAGGAACAAAGCGTTTTGGGTATCCCAACGTTTTCAATATAGTCGATGAAAAAACGTTCGCAGCACGCGCCGTTCAAATAGCCGGAAAATCCCTCAACGGATTCCGGTTTTATGCCAACGGCATGCAGCAGTTCACAGGGAAAGAACAGATTTACAACCGCCGAATTCTCAGGCTTTCCCAGAGAGTAACGAATCAATCTATTGCATACCACCGAAGCATATATTTGATGGGGCAGCAAATATCTCTCGGGAAAATACTTCATTTGCAGGCCGCTTAATGCATAGCCCAATTTTAAAAGTCTTTGTGACGTTTTGGGATGTGTCTCTATATTGCTGCCGACTATTTGGCCAAACTTTTTTACGACATAACTCATGCCAAACAAAGCTCCACGCACATATGAAGAATCACGGTTCCATTACAGCGAACAAGGATATTTATATTATTTTATATTATAAAGAGGTCAGAAGGTAAAGACCATAGCCTTTTCACTGCACCAGCTTTAACGCAAGGAAGAATTTACAGCAATCGTATAAGTCTTTGCTGAAATGGCTGATTAACAAATACCAGAAAACAGTTGCTTCACAGTAACTTGACAGGAACTCATATCAAATGTTATTGTCAAAATATAAAGACCCAAACGATATAACCTTGAATACACAATCTTAAACCTTTTCGTCGAATATATTCGAATATAAAAATTATTAGTATCAGATCTTGTGGGCTTTTGAATCTCGCTTTTCCAGGAGGAGATTACAATGCTGGATCAAGCCATCAAACTATACAGGGAAAAAAACAAAAGGATATTTGATCCTGACAAAAAGTTCAACAGAAGTGATGTTGAACTTGACTTCTCGGAAAAGAGTTCCATCTATAATTCAATTGAAGATGGCATCAGCATACTTGATACAGATTTAAATATTTTAAGCGTTAATTTCACATTGCGTTCATGGTATCCCAACAGAAAAAGCTTCGTTAATAAAAAATGCTATTATGTTTACCACAACCGTAAAGAGCCTTGCGACTGTTGCCCAATTTTAAAGACATTAAACGACGGAAAGGCGCATTGTGATATCGTCCCATATAAAATCAATTCAAAAGGCATTACAAGATGGCATGAGCTGCAATCTTATCCGATTGTTGAGGAGGGGGAAATAGTAGGCGTCGTAGAGTACGTGAAGGATATCACCCGTGACGTAGATCTTAATCTCAAAATATATAACATAGAGCACAATCTGGCAGACCTAAAGGTGCAAAATGAAATATTGAAAGAATATTTAAATGAGATTGAGAGCACCAAAAGCAGCATATCCAAAAACATTACAAATAATATAAAAAAATACGTAAAACCTCTTTTGCAGCAGATAAAGAGCAACAGTTCAGAGAAGCCTGCTGACTTTCAGCTGGTGTGCCTGTTAGAAACAATACTAGAAAATATCACAACGCCGTATCTGGAAGATGACAGTGCACTGGGAGATTTCACATCGCGTGAATTACAGATCATGTCGATGATAAAAGGCGGCAAGACATCCAAGGAGATCGCTGATATATTAAATCTATCCATCAAGACGGTTGATTTTCACCGTTCGAATATCAGGAAGAAACTCAATATTAAAAAAACAGATAATCTTCGGTCATATTTGGTTAAGTCTTTTGTTTCGCTTGAAAGATTATAAATTTAATAACTGCGCATACAAAAGGATAGTTAATCATAAACCGTTATGGCTTGAAACTATAACGGTTTTTTATATCAGAAGTTATTCACCACGGGCTTAAAAACGAAAATAATGCCATGACAAAACCCTAGGTCTATCCTAGTAGTAACAAGAAATACTCTGGGGTTGTTTGTATATTTTTATGTAACCTATTATTAATATAGCAAAGTCATATCCAACACCCAAATATTAATTAAATATGGAGGTAAGGAAAATGAGGAACGATGCGTTATGCCGGGAAATCAAGATAGGCAATAAAACTGCGTACAATCGATTTGTTATGAACGCAATGGAATGCTGCGACTCGGATCTGGAAGGCAATCCAACCAAGGCTACATATGAGAGATACGAGAACCTTTTCAAAGGTGACGCGGGCATAATCGTGCTGGAAGCTATTACGGTAACCTATGAAAGCAGGGCAAGAGAGTTCCAGCTTTCGATCATGCCGCACAATGAAAAACCTCTCAAGAAGTTTGTTGACCACATGAGAGAGGTCAATAAAAGACCGCTCTTTATCTTCCAGCTTACGCATGCGGGCGAACTGAGCCATCCTGGTTTTTCGCGCCGCGTTTGCATCAAACCGTTGCCGGGGTTCGGCGGCGACATCCTTTCGGAAGATGATGTGGATAAAATCATCGACCAGTTTGTTTTGAGTGCGAAGATCGCGCATGACGTGGGCGCTGACGGCGTGGACTTAAAGCTTTGCCACGGGTATCTCGGCTCCCAGATTCTGCGCCCCTATAACGACCGCAATTGGAAATACGGCGGTCCGTGGGAGAAGCGCAGGCAGTTCGCTTTTGATCTGATCGAGAAGGTAACAAAAGCAGTGAATGACCCGAACTTCCTCATCGGCTCCAAAATATCAATGTGGGAAGGCTTCCCGGGCGGACAAGGCTCGGCTGGTCCGGACACGGCGATCATCGATCTTACCGAGCCCTTGGATCTCGTAAAGGGTCTGGAAGAAAGAGGAGCGAAATTCATTATTCAGTCTGCTGGCAGCCCGTCGATCACGCTGGCGCTGTCTCAGCCGGATAAGATGATACCGGATCAGGTCTATCTGCATCATACGGTCCAGAAGGCCGTCAAAGGCGTTGTGAAAGACGCCGTCGTCATCGGCTCCGCGTATTCCGTGTTCAATAACGGCAACAACAAGTTGATGGCGAGGAACAAGGAAGAGAGCACGGTTTTCTTCTGGGGCAACAAAAACATCGAAGACGGCGTAACCGATATGATAGCCCTTGGCAGACAGTCGCTTGCCGATCCTCTGCTGCCGCTTAAATATGAGGAGGGCAGAGAGGATGAGATCAAGTGGTGCACAGCGTGTGACAACTGCATCGAATTCCTGATTCGGCAAAAGAACGTTGGTTGCGCCACCTATAACAAACCCTATACGAAAGCCCTGCAGGAAATCAGGCAAAAAGAAGGCAAGCTCAAAGAGAAGCATACCTGATGATTTATATGGCAAGTCCTTGAGGGGTGTTTATCCCCCTGAGGAATGCCGGAAGGCATAGTTTTGATTTTGGAGACCGGGTTCTTACTGCGGAACCCGGTCTTTTTTTGTGGGCCTCAATAATATGATATAAGGTGAGGTGACGGTGATGAAGAGGTTTTCCCGCCTTAGGCAAAAGGAATTCGTCAACATATCCGACGGCGCGCGCCTGGGCGTTATATGCGATCTGGTGATTGACGAATCCAGCGGAAAGGTGTGCGCCATCGTGGTGCCCGGCCAAATGGGGTTTTCGTTTTTTTTCAAAGGCGAGCGCGATACCGTGATACCGTGGCAGAACATCCGCAAGATCGGCGAGGACGTTGTGCTGGTGGATGTGGACATAGGCGGCATACCCAACTACCACATGGGGTAAGCCCCCCTGTTAAGATATCCGCCCTGTCCGCGCACATATATGCCTGCTGACAGCTTTTGCGCAGCGAAAAACCGGCGGCGGCATGCGTATCCGACGCTG
>JAAYWX010000473.1 GCA_012516225.1 Clostridiales bacterium | reverse complement strand
GATTAACAATCCATTATTATCTATTATAATCCCCAATTTTTTAACAGTCAATCGTTTTTCAGCTTATTAAATTTTATTAAATATGCCGATATTTCCTGCTGTGAAAAACAAGGAGCAGGATGAATAAAAGAAGCCCGCGGTGGTTCGCGGGCTTCTTTTATTCTGAAATCTCAAAATCCGACTCCTCGTAGCTGGACAAATTTTTATGAAAGTAGGAAAAGCCGCAGACCGCGAGAAGAACAAAAACCGGAAGGGCCGAAATAATATAACGCGGCCGGGCCTCAAACAAAAGCTGGTACAGCAGAAATCCCAGGCCCGCGATTCGCAGAATATTCATCAGGGCATTTTTGTAATCATCGCTGTTGTTCAGCAAGGGGCAGATCAGCAAAAAGAGAAACACAATCCAGACGGCCTGCACAAAATTCGCAAACCGAGGGTAATTCGCCCCGTAAAAACGCAGATAACTCTGCACCCATTTGCTGAAGGGCGCGGTCGATACTCTCGGTTGATCCACATCGTAGCCTTCCCCCTCCACCCAGAAGGTTCCGTCGCTGAATACCCAGTTCGCCTTATTATATAAAAACCGGGCGTATCCCCTGGGGGTATACGCCGCTATCCGCCTTTTTGCCTCTGCGAGTGTTCCGGCTTTCTTCTCTTCCGGCGTTTTCAGCGTATACGCAAATAAATTATCCTCGCCGCTGTACGCGCCGTACAGCGTCTTTCCCGTACTCCCCGACACCTTTGTATTTAACCCCATCATGAAAAAATAGGACATCGGCAGGGCTTGGGAATAGTCCAGGACCTCCGCATACGGTTCCTTCACGGTTACGTTATAGGCCGCACCGCAGCTTGCCGCGCCGGCGAAAAGCAGAGCGAAAGAAAGAAGGCATAACCCGAGCTGTTTCAAGCGGTTCAGGTTTTGGATAAACAAATAAATGACGATTGAAAACAAAGCGATCAATGTATAGGGTTTGATATAATACCCGACCATCGACAAAAAACCGATCAGGAACAGAAGCACGCCTTTCCAAACGATGCGTTTCTCCTCCTGCCATTTCAGAAACAGCAGAAAGACGAGCGGGAAGAACAGCATGGAAAACGTATCGGAATACGGCACCACCAGCCATGGAGAAAAGCCGAAGAGCAAAACAAACAAAAGAAGGGATACGAACCCGCAGGTGGTTCCAAACTGCTTCCTGCAAATCAGAAACACCAGAAAAATTGCGATGTCAACAACAAGAATATTCACGACCGCCAAAAACAGCCAGTAATCTGTGCCGCCGAAAGAAAAAAAGGCTTTCAGCAGGTATTTCAGCAGGCAGAACATCAGCAGATTGTTCGGGTATGTAGAAAAATAAAAACGCTGGGAGGACAAATCCCCCTTTGCCGCGGATTCCACAATGGTGCTGCAATCCCAACCGATCGGGCGGTAAATCGCCTGTGCCATCACTACCTGAAGGGCAAACAGCACCAGCAGGCCGGCGGCGGCCGACAAAACAGGAAACCTGCGGACAAAGGAAAAGAACGCAGAACGGCTTTTGGAAATCTCTCTTGTTTTATAGAGCAATAAAAAAAGAACAGCCAGAAGGGCACCTGCAATGGTAACGGAAAGCGGCATATCAAACTGAAACATGCTGCTGGCATTCAAAAAGCAAACATTCAAAAAAACACATGTAAAAATGACCAAAAACGCACACCGCAACAGGAAGAACAGCCACTCCGGAAAAGAGGAGGGCTTTTCGTAAAACAAATGGAAAAGCCGGTTTTTCCTGGAAGCTTCAACATGTATGCTCAAAGATCCGCACTCCTTTTTGTCAACGATCAATATTATTCTAGCATTTATTTTTATTTTCTTGATTACAGATTAAAGAAACTGTGATAAAATAGAAAAAAGAGAATTTGTCGATTTGAGGGAATATATGTGGAACAAAGCCTATAAATACACATTTAAACTGCACATTTCGCATAACCCGGTTTCTGTATCAAAGCAGTCGGCTCATTTTCACACAATAAAAATCATTCTATATTTACAAAATTTTAACAATAAATTCAGTAAATTTGATGTAATCG
>JAAYWX010000486.1 GCA_012516225.1 Clostridiales bacterium | reverse complement strand
TGAAATCATAAAAAATAACATTAGTACGTCAAAAAACATTCTTACACAGCCCCTTTCTTGCATATTCTTTCCTACATTATATCAGATAACCAGTTTTTGGGCAAAGCAAATGACAGCATCCTAAAAGGGTAACAAGCTTAGACACATGCCTTTTTAATGATTTCCATGTATAAAGAGAATTTAAAAAGGCCCTTAGGCCTTGGCTGATATATGTAGCCAAGAGCTAAGAGCCGGTTTTGTTTTATTGATTTAGGTAATCGATCTAGTTTACACAAAAATTTTTATAGTTTTTTCGAACAATTTATTAGTTAGGCATTTTCAGCTCGTCTTTTGTTCATCTCAAATTCTTCTTTTATTTGTGTTAATAACGTTTTATTTGAAATAATATCATAGCAAGTTGCGGAAAGAATTTTAGCTGCCAGTATAATGGCGTCATGTGCTGCTTTCGTTTTTCCCGCTTGAATGTACTGTTCTGAATGAGACGAGGTACCTTCAGGAACAAATGCAATCCTGATACAAGAACCAGGAACATTGTACATAACATTGCCAAAATCCGATGACCCAGTCTTTTCTCTTGGTGGACGGATGTTAGGTGCATTTAGATTTTTAGCATTTTCCATTAATATATCATTTAATTTAATTACGGGAATTTTATTGTCTAATGATTTTTCCTCTAGTATTTGAAAATCTGTTTCTGTCATCAAAGCTGCACCTTGAACCACTTTTTTGAATCTCTCAATAACTTCATCTAAATACAGTCTATTGTATGACCGTAAACTAAATTTTCCTTCTGCTAAACTTGGTACAATGTTAACAGCTCCACCACCATTAGTAACCACATAATGAATTCTCACATCATCTTTTACATGTTCTCTTAAAAACTCTATACCCTGAAACAAAAGAATTAATGCATCTAGTGCACTCCTGCCATCCTCAGGTTTAACTGCTGCGTGTGCACTCTTGCCTTTAAAAGCAACCCTGAAATTTGACATGGCAAGGGATTTAATATCTGTAGTAGTAGTTGGTGAACCATGCATCATCAGTGCTATATCAATGTCTCGGAAGTAGCCATGTTCTAACATTTTTATTTTACCGCCAATAGTTTCTTCAGCGGGAGTTCCGTAAACAACTATTTTATATGGCATGTCTTTTATTACTTCCTTCAAAGCCACTGCAGTTCCCACAATTGCAGGCCCTTGCATGTGGTGTGCACAAGCATGGCCTAATCCTTCTAATGCATCATATTCGCAAAGCAAACCAATAGATGGTCCACCATGACCATTTTCGTATACAGCTCTAAAAGCCGTATCCATTTCAGCTATTCCTTTTTCCACAGTAAACCCATTCTTAGTTAAATAATCCAATAGTAATTTGCTTGCTTTATATTCTTGCAGACCAATCTCCGGATTGTCAAAAATATAATCTGCCATCTTGATGATTTCTTCACTAATTGAATCGATGAATTTATTCAATTGCTGTTTCATTTTACAAATCTCCTTTGTAATGAAAACTCATTCTAGAATGGACCATAGCCTATCATGTGCGCCAAAAGAAGTATCGCGGAACCAGTAAAGAACCATATTACAAATAGCTTGCCCATGAATCTCATCCATTTATCATAAGGAATATTTGCTGCAGCTAAAAATCCCATCAGTGCTGATGAATGAGGTAAAATATAGTTACATAAACCATCTCCAAAATTAAATGCTAATACGGCTGTCTGTCTAGACATTCCAATAATATCTGCAACAGGAATCATGATAGGCATTGTTACGGTAGCTTGACCACTGCCAGACACTATAAAGCAATTTATAATAATATGCATCAAAAACATTGCTGGGCCTTGAAGAGCTACCGGTACCATTCCTAATGCTTTTGCCATATAGAAAACCACTGTATCCAGTATCTTGCCATCGCTTAAAACAATTGAAATTGTCCTTGCCATACCAACAATTATTGCACCGAATACTAACTTTTGAGCACCTTTTACAAATTCTTTGGATATTCTGCTAGGAGAAAATCCATATGCTAGACCTCCTAAAATAGCCATCCAAATAAATAAAGCTGCATTATCATTAAGATCCCATTCCCATCTTGCACCACCGTATACCAATAATGCAAAACAGGCAAACACCACAATCAGAACAGCATAGTGCCTTGGTTCAATTTTAGCTACACTACCAGTGCTACTTACCATATTTTTTTCTTCCTGTTCTAATTCATAAACAACACTCAATTCGGGATTAGCTTTAACTTTTTTGGCATACTTTATCAAGTAAATATTGGTAATTATCAAGAATACAATTAAAGACACCACTCTTAAACCTAATCCGGAAAACATTGGCAATTCTGCTATAGCTTGTGCAATACCAGTTGTATAAGGATTAAATGTACCTGTGCTAAATCCGATAGCACCACCTAGCATAATCATTCCAACACCAACGATTGCATCATATCCCATAGAGCGTGCTATCATGACACCAATAGGAGCAAATCCTATGAAAGTGTTAACACCTTGGGTCATACATGTAAAAGCAAATATGCTCATAATAGCAGGTATAAAAATGTTTTCCTTTCCCGCTAATATTTGTGCAATTCTACCCGTCATTGCCTGAAACATGCCTGTTGCAATTATAACCTGAAATGCTCCCCCTACTATTAGTACTAAAAACATAATATCACTTGAGTTATTAAAAGATTCTACAATTTTTTTAGGTATATCTAAAAAACTAACAGGCGTATTTTCTATTCTTGAAAACTTATCTGCAACTACTATCGTTTTCCCAGTAGCTTCATCCTTAATTCTTTCAAATTCTCCGGCAGGTATAAGCCATGTTAGTGCCACTGCAAATATGATTAATATCATTATTATTACATAGGCATGAGGGAACTTGAAACTCTTTTTTGTGTTTATTTCAGCCTTACTCATTTTCGTTTAAAAACCTCCCTTTTAATTTTCTGATTTAAACAACATACACTTTTGCTCTAATATACTTCTCTTATCAAGCTGCTTCTTGTCAATCACCACCTTTCTTTTTAATAATTTCTTCATAATTCGTTATGATTTTATCAAACAGGTATCTTCATTAGCGGCACATGCTGCTGTGCAGCGTGCATATCGGTTTCACCAATGCTTCCTTGCGGCCTAGGTCTCGGTAAAGTTATTTTAATAGCATTTGCTGCATCAAAATAAGCAAAAGTTATTATTTTCTCTATCGGAATATTATATAGTTTAGAAATTAATTCTTTCGTTATAATCCCTCGATTTTTTATTTCTTCGTAATCTTCTTTGGTCTTAAAAATAATATCCATGGTTACTTCAAACGGGCCTGCGTTTTTACTGCGTATAACTTTTGCTATATCTTTCAAAGTTTTGTTTGCCATATTTACACCTCCAAATATTTTATAGAAAAAGGCTCTACTGGATCTTCTAATTCCAAAAGGTGGTACACATTAAATTTGCATACACCACCAAGAGGTATTTCTAGTGGTGTAAAGGGTAGAGCTATGTTCCCAGCGGTTGCTATCCTTCCTTCATAGGGACTGTGTAACATTTCCGTACGTGCTCTTGAACATATAGCTGTTGCAATATCTTGAGTAGGTGCAGCAACTTCAAGTATTATACATAGTTCTAATGGTGTAACGTTTTTCTCTATTTCGTATTCACCCATAACACCGTTTTTGCCATAAACGTGAAAAACCATTTGATAACTTTCTTTAGGTATCTCGCTGAAGTATTCCTTGACTTCATTTTCAACTCTGGATATAATTTCATCTATATGTTCTATAGCTATAGGGTCCCTTACTCCAGCTATAAAAATAGACCTATAGCCAACCTTTTTGGCACCTTCCAACTTAACCGTATATACATCGGATGGTATGAATTTGCTTCCTGATACCTTGACCCTCCTATCATCTAATTGCTCAAATACAGTTTCCGAAAGATCTGTTATCCCTCCGGGACCAGGCAGTAGATAAGGATGGGTTTTTTCATATAGGGTATGAGCTGCTACTGATGCAACTGTACAACGTTCTGATGGGTTTAATGGCTCAAGAATAAAATAATCATTTTTCAATATGCCAAACATAGCTTTTCCTGCAGGCTCTGCACACAAAGCACCACATTCCATGATTTTGCCTAAGTGCCAACAAAGTCCAGGATTGAATCCCTTTTTTATTCCCAGAACAGCAATGGGCACAGGGTCATAGGTTCTGCCGGATATTATGATATCTATGTCATCTCTTTCTTCTAAAATCTTTAAATATGGCTCTACTCCCATTTGTGCAACTATGGATGTGGCAAGCTTTATTTCTTCTTCTTGAAGAGGTTCTACCGGGCCGCAGGGTTTAATTTTATTTTTCTTAAGTTTTTCTATAAGAAAGGACTTCTCCATTTCACTGTATATTGCTGCTATGTTGAAATGATAGCCTTTGTTTTTTGATATATCTTTAATAATGTTTATAAATTCATCCACATGTACATTTGTTCCGTCTCCACCAGCAGAACTTATGAATACAGGTATTTTTTTCTCATGAGCTGCCTCTAGGATATTTGAAATGTCTTTGTAGTAAGCCTCCTTTGAGCAAGTCATAACTCCAAGACCCAATTTATGTGGGCCACTATCCGTCGAACCGGAGTCTACTGCTATTACGTCCGGATTTCTGTCTATCCCCTTTTTGAACCACTTCAATGGAAATCCGTAGCCAAGCATGGCTGTGGGCGTTAAAATCTTTATTTCATCGTTTGACATAACACCATCTCCTTAAAATATGCTTCATTTTGTTGATAATCCATTTTTTAGAAATCTGATTTTCATAAATTACAATTACAGTATGGTAATATTTACAAATTTTCTGTATTGTGTACGGGATACCAAAAATGGTTAAAAAAAATATTTATTACACTTTTAAAAGCAACTTTCTAACTTCAAAATGTCAAACTCTTTATTCCTCTTTTTCTTCTTCCTCCTCAACAAGCGTTGCTTTATCATCAACAAATGTCTCAAGATATGCGTCAAGTGCTCCTTGAAGGTGCTTTTCAACCAAATCTTTCGCTTTTTTTACATCTTTATCAATAACTGCCTGCAAAATTTGTTTATGTTCTTCTAACGCCTGCAGCTTTCTTTCTTTCTTTTTCATGGTTACTATTCTAAATCGTTCGAGATATTCCTGATAAGTATTAATTAAATTTATAAGCCTTGGCATTCTGCAAGATCTAATTAATATATCATTGAATTTCTGAGAAATATTAAAAAGGCTAGCTGTGTCTTCCTTATAAGTTAAAATCTCCATTATTTCAATTATTTCTTTAAGCTGATTTATTTCGTCTTCAGTAATATTTTCTATAGTATAAGTAATGGCTAATGCTTCCAAAGCCTGCCGAATAGAATATATTTCAATAATATCATCACGTTTGAAACCCTTTACTACTACACCCTTACGGGGCAAATGCTTAACTAAGCCTTCAGTTTCCAGCTTTCTTAAGGCTTCTCTTATCGGAGTTCTGCTTACATTCATTTTATCTGCTAGTTCCTTTTCAACTAATCGGTCACCAGCTTTTAGTTCACCGTCAAATATGGCTTGTCGAATAGATTCATATATTAAATCCCTTATGGGTTTAATATTAGATACACTAAAGTCTAAAAAACTTTTCAAGTTACCACCTCAAATTTTTATTTATAAACAGGACTTTAGTTTTTAAAAATTGTAAAAGCAATCATGTATGCTTTATACAGTTTTGCCTTTTGGCATCCGGGATACATTATTGAATATTTATATATTTCTACATAAACTTCAAAATTCCTGCTTAAAATAAAAATTTTTTTAATGATTTCCATGTATAAAGAGAATTTAAAAAGGCCCTTAGGCCTTGGCTGATATATGTAGCCAAGAGCTAAGAGCCGGTTTTGTTTTATTGATTTAGGTAATCGATTATACTTGCCACATAGACTTTTGTTGAAT
>JAAYWX010000222.1 GCA_012516225.1 Clostridiales bacterium | reverse complement strand
GAAAATGCAACTGGGGCATAGCGACACAGCGTGAAGATCTTGTAAAGAGGCTCAATCCGGATATAGCCTACCCAAGGCTTGTAAACCTTCTTACGGCATGGAACCATGAAATAGAAGAACTTATGGGCGGCATGGGAATAAACTCGATTGAAGCACTGAAGGGAAACAGGCTTATGCTCCGCGGCGTGGGGCTGAACGAAAAAGAACTTTCCATCCTCGGAATATCGCACGCGGGAGAGTGAGATGACATGAAAAGAGTATATGTAAACGAAGAGTGGTGTCTTGGATGCCATCTGTGTGAATATAACTGCGCCTTTGCAAATTCAGGGAAAAAAGATATGGCTTCGGCACTTAAAAATATAAAAATCCGTCCCAATATCCGCGTTGAAACGGATGGGAAAATATGCTTTGCGGTTTCCTGCCGCCACTGCGATGAACCATTCTGTGTTTCAAACTGCATTTCAGGAGCACTGACAAAAGAAGAGGGAATTATAAAAATAGAAAGAGAAAAATGTGTGGGCTGCTATACCTGTGTTCTTTCCTGCCCTTACGGTTGTATAACACCGTCCGAAAGTGGAGCAATGCAGAAATGTGAGCTATGCGCAAACAACGGCGGAGTTCCGGCTTGCGTTAAGGGCTGTCCGAACAATGCTATTGTTTTTGAAGAGAGGTGACTTGCGTGGAATATGTAATCATAGGGAATTCGGCGGCCGCTGTCGGTGCGGTTGAAGGTATACGCCAGATAGACAAGGAAGGGAAAATAACCCTGATAAGCAATGAGACGCACCATACTTATTCAAGGCCGCTTATCTCATATCTGCTTCAGGGGAAAACCGACAGACAGAGAATGAAATACAGACCGGACAGCTTTTATGAGGACAACGTATGCATTACGCTTTTCGGTAAGAATGCAACGGAGATTGACAGGGAAGGGAAAGCGATTGTCCTTGAAGACGGCGGCAGAATACCTTACGGCAAACTGCTTGTCGCGGCAGGGTCATCGCCCTTTATTCCTCCTATGCCCGGCATAGAAACTGTTCCGAAACGGTTCTCGTTTATGTCTCTTGATGATGCAGAAGCACTTGAGAAGGCGCTTTTTCCCCAAGCAAGGGTGCTTATAGTCGGAGCGGGTCTTATAGGGCTAAAATGTGCGGAGGGAATAGAGGATAGAGTTGGAAAAATTACAGTTATAGACCTTGCTCCGCGGATCCTTTCCAGTATCCTTGATGAGGAAGGAGCACACATTGTACAGGAACATCTTGAAAAATGCGGAATCGAGTTCAGGCTTGGAGTGTCTGTCAAAACTTTTGCCGGTGTCAGGGCTGAGCTGACAAACGGTGAATGTCTCGATTTTGATATACTTGTAACAGCCGTCGGAGTCAGACCGAACATAAGTCTTGTAAAGGATGCCGGAGGTAAAACAGATAAGGGCATAGTTGTGGATGAGTTCATGCAAACTTCAATACCCGATGTTTACGCGGCGGGCGACTGTGTAATGAGCCGCGACATTACGTCGGGTATGGATCGTGTTCTTGCTCTGCTTCCAAATGCCTATGCGGGAGGCAGAATTGCGGGAATTGCCATGGCCGGAGGAGAGCCGCCCAAACCTAAAATGATGCCGATGAATGCCATAGGATTTTTCGGCCTGCATATTTTAACGGCAGGGACTTATGAGGGCGACGTTTTTGAAATGAGGGAAGGCTCAAACTATAAAAAACTGTTTTACAGCGGCAATGTTCTCAATGGATTTATCATGATAGGAAAGGTGGATAAGGCAGGTATTTATACCTCGCTTATAAGAGAGAAAACTCCCCTTTCGGATATTGACTTTGAAATGGTTAGCAGGGAGCCTTCTCTTATAGCTTTCGCCAGAAGCTACAGAGATGAAAAATTGGGGGGAAAATCTTATGAGAATTGATTGCAGCGGGAAAAAATATGATATATTGAACAGCGAGATATTTTCCGCGGAAGGCAATGTTACTCTTGACAACTGCATAGGGCAGCGCTTTATAGGAGCGGGGGCATCCAACAGAACCATAACCATCAACGGAGTGCCGGGTAATGCGCTCGGTGCATACCTGAACGGCGCCGACATAATTGTTAACGGCAATGCGCAGGATGCCACCGGCGATACTATGAATTCTGGACGTATTGTTATACACGGAAGGTGCGGGGATGCGGCGGGGTATGCCATGCGCGGTGGAGAAATATTCGTTAAGGGCGATGTAGGGTACAGAGCCGGAATACACATGAAAGCTTATGCCGATAAAAACCCGGTTTTGGTGATAGGAGGCAAATGCGGCAGTTTTCTCGGAGAATATCAGGCCGGAGGGCTTATAATAGCTCTTGGACTTGGATACAATGACGAGGAAGTTTTGGGAGGATTCTGCGCGACCGGAATGCACGGCGGAAAGATTATGGTCAGAGCGGACAGACTGCATGTAAAGCTTTCAAAACAGATTTGCAGCAGGCCGGCTGACGAGGAGGATCTTCTTCAGGCCGCCCCATATATAAAAGAATTCTGCAAATGTTTCGGTATTTCCGAAGGAGAAGTTTACTCCAAAAAATTTCATGTTCTGTACCCCAATACGTCTAATCCATATAAGCAGTTATATATTCAAAATTGAACGGAGGCGGTGTGTTTAATGCTGTATACAGAGGAAGATGTCCTCGAATACGTCAGAGAAGAGGATGTGAAGTTTGTCCGGCTTGCATTTTGCGATATTTTCGGAACTCAGAAAAACATATCTATACCCGCCTCGGAGCTTTCTATGGCTTTTCGATGCGGAATTTCATTTGATGCGTCTGCAATCGCAGGCTTCGGAGATGAAAGCCGCTCCGATTTGTTCCTGTTTCCGGATCCCACCACGCTGACCGTTTTTCCATGGAGACCTTCTCATGGGAGAGTTGTACGGATGTTTTGCGATATCAGATACCCTGACGGCAGACAGTTTGAGCTTGACTGCAGATCAATTTTGAAAAAAGCCGAAGCAGAAGCAAATAAAAAAGGGCTGAGATGTTATTTCGGTGCAGAATACGAGTTTTACCTTTTCAAGACGGACGAAAACGGCGCACCGACGAATATTCCTATGGATAACGCGGGATATATGGATATGGCACCGGAGGACGCAGGGGAAAACGTAAGACGTGAAATATGCCTTACGCTTGAGGAAATGGGCATTGTGCCGGAGGCTTCCCATCATGAAGAAGGACCGGGACAGAACGAAATTGATTTCCGCTACAGCGATCCGCTTGCCGCCGCGGATAATTCCGTAACTTTCAAAACAGTTGTAAGGACGGTTGCGGCAAGAAACGGCTTGTATGCCTGTTTTGACCCGAAACCTCTTGCAAATATGAGCGGAAGCGGAATGCATATAAATATGTCGCCGAGGCTTAGAGGGGGAGATGATTGTTTCTACCAGTTCATGGCGGGGATAATGGAGCACATCGCTGAAATGACCATTTTCCTTAACCCGACGTCACAGTCTTATCTTAGGCTGGGAAGCCACAAAGCTCCACAATATATAAGCTGGTCGCCTGAAAACCGCTCCCAATTGATACGCATTCCCGCAGCCGCCGAAGGGCGCAGCAGAATTGAACTGAGGTCTCCCGATGCCAACGCAAACCCCTATATAGCGTATGCCCGTCTTATTTATG
>JAAYWX010000221.1 GCA_012516225.1 Clostridiales bacterium | reverse complement strand
CGTCAGGACAGTGAAAACCCGGTCTACTATGTGCAGTATGCCCATGCGAGAATATGCAGTCTTATTTCAATGCTGGAAGAAGAAGGACATCCTGTTCCGGCAGAGGGCTTGACTGATGCTTCGCTTCTTAGTACGGAGCAGGAGCGGGAGCTTATTAAGCAGCTTGCCATGTTTACAGAGGAAATTCGCATGGCGGCACGCGACTATGACCCTTCACGCATCAACAGGTATGTAACGGAGCTTGCGGCACGGTTTCATAGGTTTTACAACAACTGCAGGATAAGAGATGCAGAACCAGATTTGAGAGATGCGCGGCTTATATTGTGCGACTGCACAAGACGCGTTATAGCAAACTCGCTTGCGATTATCGGTGTTACCGCTCCGGAAAAAATGTGATGTTGCAATTCTGTTTCGGTATTATATCCAAGTTAACCCCAAAAAAGCCGGACGAAGAACGCTGCAGACATAAAGCCGACTATATCTGCAATAATTGCGGCAGGAATAGCATGGCGGGTCTTTTTAATGCCGGCCGCACCAAAATAAACGGCAATTACGTAAAACGTGGTTTCGGTTGAACCGAGCATGACGGAGGCACAGCGGCCAACAAAAGAGTCGGCACCGCATTGTTTCATAATGTCGCTTCCGACGGCAAGCGCTCCGCTTCCGCTTAACGGGCGGATAAGCATAAGAGGTACGGTTTCCGGCGGTATGCCTATTTGCGAAAGCGGCTGACGCAGCAAACTGCATAGAGCGTCAAGAGCCCCGCTTGCCCTGAGCATATATACACAGGGCAAAAGAGCGATCAGAGCAGGAACAATACCAAGGACGGTTTTAAGCCCATCTTTTGCCCCTGCCGTCATACCGGAAAAAACATCCGTACCATGAATTAAAGCATAAATCATGACAGATACTATAATCAGTGGAACGGCAACTTCTCCTATAGTCCTCATGGCTTTGAAAACCTTTCAAAAATTTTTGCGGACAGTATTCCTGCGGAAACCGAAAGCAGCGAAGACAGCCATACTGCAGGGAGAATATCAAAAGGAGCGCTTGCTCCGAGCGATGCCCTCAGGGAAGCGATTGTTGTTGGCAGCAGTTGTATGGATGCGGTGTTCATAACGACAAGCAGACAAAGCTCATTTGAAGCGGAGCTTAAGCCGGAAAGTCGTTTTAGTCCCTTGGCGGCTTTTATTCCGGCAGGAGTGGCGGCATTGCCGAGTCCCAGAAGATTTGCTGATACGTTTGTCGATAAGGCGTCCATGGTTTCACGGTCTTTTGCGGCGGAAGGAAACAGCTTTTTAAGTACGGGGCGCAATGCCGCGGACAGCCTTTCGGACAAGCCTGTACGCGCCATAAGTTCTATTACTCCGGACCAAAGGCATATCATTCCGCACAATGAGGTGCACAAATTTACCGCTTCTCTGGCACCGTCCGCCGCGGCGGCAGATACGGCGGCAAGGTTTCCACTAAGACATCCGTAGATGAGTGAAAAGGCTGCCATGAAAGTTATTATTATACTGAATAGCATAATGTCCATCTCCATTCCTTAATGTTGTGAAAAGTAACAAAAATTGTGAATTAATAATAAAAATTCAAAATAATGTTTGACATCTATAGTCATAACGATATAATTATAATTAAGTAACAATTAGTTACGAAAAGCGAAAACCAAAAACTAAATAAGGGGAGGCATTTTATATGAAATCAACAGGAATTGTGAGAAAAGTAGATGAACTTGGCCGTATCGTTCTGCCCATCGAACTTCGCCGAACCCTGGATATCGCGGAAAAGGACTCTTTGGAGATATATGTTGACGATGACTCCATTATTCTGCGAAAATATCAGCCTGCCTGCATTTTCTGTGATAATGCTCGTGATGTAATAGTTTACAAGGGCAAAAACATCTGCAGAGAATGCATAAAGGCTCTTGAAGAAGCAAAATAAACAAGAAAATTGTGGGTGCGCTGTGCGTACGTATAGATTCTATGCGAAAAACAGTGCAGACAGCAAATGCGGACAGTTGCCAAGCTGTCCGCATTTGCTATTTATGGCATTAAAATTCGGGATGTTTAGCAAATTTGATAACGGAAGGGCAAAACCATAAGACTAACGCTACAGAGTACCGTTATCGTTTTTTAAACCTTTTTTCGGATATACAAAACCCTCGCCTTTTGAATGTGTGAAAAGACGAGGGTTATGTATAATTACGCTGTTTGTTTTATCAAACCACAACGTAGTTTTCTTTTATTTTAAACATAAGCGTACGCAAAAGATCTTTCTTTTCAGCATCGCTGCGGAAGCAGCAATGACATTTCCCCATGAGAACAGGATCAACTACTTTTCTGATAACCACGTCCGGATTGGTAATCTGTGGTATGGCGTAGCTCAAAATAGTGACAACTACGTCACCCTGACTGAGACTATTTGCAAAGCCAGTAGTATTCATAACAGAAGCAACGCATTGGGGATATATGTTAGACTGGGCGCAGAATCTTTTGAAATGTTCGGCTGCGCAACTGGTTTTGACGCCGGTGACCATTTTAAGACCATTGAGAGCAGAAAACTGGACAGGTCCGGTTTCTTTTGCAAGGGGGTGGCTCTTGTGCATAGCTATACAGCCAAAGTCTTGCCGGATGAGGACATGCTCCAGCATGGTATCATCAAATGGTTCAAGAAGAAAGGCCATATCGGCTTCACCGCTTAGAAGCATTTTGCTGCATTCTCCTGCCGGACGTTCCTCAATAACGAGATCGTGATCAACGCAGTTTTTTACGAGCAAGGAGAGAGATGAAATATCTATATAGTTAGACATACCATTTGCCAATGCAATAGTCAGCTTTTGGATGTTCTTATTTTTCTGATTGCTGCAAATTTGGCATGCGCTTTCATAACTGGTCATCATTTTTTTGAACTCAGGAAAAAGCTTCCGGCAAATCTCCGTAGGCTTCATTCCGGTTTTTTGACGTATAAAAAGCTGTACTCCCAACTCATTTTCTATTCCTTTTATCTGACGGCTTAGGCATTGCTGTGTAATATACAGCCTTTCGCTTGCTCTGCTCATATTCTGTGTTTCATAAACCATAAGGAAGGATTCTATTGCCTGAATTTGCATATCAGTCACCGCCTTATGTTTGTATATTACAACTTTTTGTTGTAAATAAGCAAGAGATTATTTTGCTTTTCATTTATTTTAACATACTTTATACTGCGAGGCAGGGCAATATCGCCAAAAGAAGACTATATTAGAAACCCAAATTTAACAGAAATGTAGCGGATCAAATGCGGAAAAGGAGGAAGAGAAGTGGCAGTAAGAGAAAACTTAATCAAACTGTGCGAAAAAATCAGCAACGGTCATTACAAGATTGACGAGAACTGCGCAGAGTACAAGGTGTTTGAAAAATGGCTTACCGATGACCAGATCGCTGTTATGATGGGCATGGAACTTATGCAGCCTACCACAGCTGAAATCGTGGCGGAAACGACGGGAATACCGGAGGATAAAGTCCTTGCGGTTATGCGTGAACTTGGCGACATCGGCGTTTTGGCAAAAGTTGAAAAGTTCGGAATGGAAATCTATATGCTTTTGGTTTATGCACCCGGAATTCTTGAATTTTTGCTCTGTAACGAAAAATTCTGCAAGGAACATCCGGAAATTCCCTATGAATTCAGCCGGCACGCAACGGATTCCATGAAAGACTACAGCTACAGGGTTCCTATGGGGGCAGGAATTATGCGGGTTATTCCGGTAGAAAAAGCAATTCCCGCCCAGACTCAGCAAGTAGACATGGAAAAGCTTAGTACCTATATAGAAGCTAACGATGGGCATTTAAGCGTTTTGCCTTGCCAATGCCGACGCGTACGCCGCTTTATGAATGAAGGCGCGGGGGATCTGGAAGCAGGTATGTGCCTGTATCTGGGGATTGCTGCCGATATGTTTAATTCAAACGGGCGAGGTAAAAAGGTTACAAAAGAAGAAGCCTATGCAATGCTTCAGCATTGTGAAGAAATAGGAGCAGTACATCAGATAATGACTCTTCAGGACGGCTCCACCTCCGGCATATGCAACTGTATGCCAGGAACCTGCCTTGCTCTTGGCGTTACACAGTATTTTAATACTCCCAATATGTCACGCAGCAATTATGTAGCTGAAATCAATGCGGAAAACTGTACGGCTTGCGGACAGTGCGTTGAAGTCTGCCCCAACAACGCTGTTAGGCTTGGACAAAAGATTTGTTCCAAAACCCCAATTGTACACAAGCCTTCAGATCTGCCGGATGACCATGAATGGGGACCGGAAAGATGGAATCCTGACTACCGCGACAATCGCAAGAACGTTGTTGAAACCGGTACTTCTCCATGCAAGACCAGTTGCCCGGCACATATCGCTGTTCAGGGATATATCCGCCTTGCCGCACAAGGCAAATACCTTGAAGCTCTTGAACTTATTAAAAAAGAAAATCCTTTCCCCGCAATTTGCGGCCGGATTTGTCCCCACGCTTGTGAAAGCGAATGTACTCGCGGTGAATTTGATGCGCCGATTGCTATTGATGAAATTAAAAAATTTATCGCCGATAAAGAACTTTATGCAGAAACACGTTTTATACCGAAAAAGCTCCATGATTATGGGAAACCAATCGCAATTATTGGCTCCGGACCGGCAGGATTATCCTGCGCATATTTTCTTGCGGCAGACGGCTACAAGGTTACTGTTTTTGAAAAGCAGCCTAAACCCGGCGGTATGATGATGTTCGGAATTCCCTCATTCCGGCTTGAAAAAAATGTTGTTGAAGCTGAGATTGAAGTCCTTCGACAGATGGGCGTTCAGTTCAGATGTGGTGTTGAAGTAGGAAAGGACATCACGCTTGATGATCTGAGAAAGCAGGGATTTGAGGCGTTCTATATTGCGATCGGTGCACAGGGAGGAAGAAAGCTGGGCGTTGAAGGCGAAAACGGAAAAGGTGTCATTACTGGCATTGATTTCCTGCGAGATGTAAATCTCGGCAGAGGGAGCAAACTTTCAGGAAACGTAGTAGTAATCGGTGGTGGCAATGTTGCAATTGATGTTGCGCGTACAGCCGTCCGTGAAGGTGCCGCCACTACATCAATGTACTGCCTTGAGAGTACAAAGGAAATGCCTGCTTTGCCGGAAGAGGTCGAAGAGGCAAATAGCGAAGGAATTGCTATAAACAATGGCTGGGGGCCTAAACGTATTATTCTCGAAAACGGCAGAGTAGTGGGCGTGGAATTTAAAAAGTGCGTTTCAGTTTTTGAGGATGGTAGGTTTGCACCCAAGTATGACGAGAACACAACAATTACAATTCCGGCTGACTATGTTCTATTGTCTATTGGACAGAGTATTGAGTGGGGAGGGCTGCTCGAAGGCAGTAAAATCGAACTTGGCCGAGGCAGTACCGCCAAAGCCGACAGCCTTACATATCAGACTGCACAGCCTGATGTTTTTGTGGGCGGAGATGTCTATACAGGTCCTAAGTTTGCTATTGACGCTATCGCCGCAGGCAAGGAAGGCGCTATTTCCATACACCGTTATGTATGGGAAGGACAAAGCCTTACTATTGGACGTAACCGCAGGATATTTAAGTCTCTTGATAAGGACAATCTTGATAAGGAGGCCATAATCGCAGGGTTCGATAACACTCCCCGCCAGCGTGTCGGTCATGATATAAGCAAAACAAAAACTTTCAGTGATGACCGCGTGACATTTTCAGAAGAGCAACTTAAAAAGGAAACTGCTCGCTGCCTCGGCTGCGGAGCAAGCATTGTAGACCAGAACCGTTGCCTCGGCTGTGGTATTTGCACTACACGCTGTAAGTTTGACGCAATCCATATTACTAAGAAGTTCAATGTTTCCAGTATAAACTTCTTTGAAAGAGAGGAAGCTTTTGAAAAATACGCCGAGGAACGCAGGCGCAATATAGCTATTCGCTCTGCCAGCGAGGGGATCGTTAAATAACGAAAAGGTAAAAAATAGGGGCTGAAGGTTTTAAACCCTTAGCCCCTAAAATCGTTTAAGCTATTGAAAGCCTTCTGTTATGACGTCAAACCTAAAATATCAGCAGCATATCCCTGTATGCAGTATTTGTTGCGTCCGATCCGGACAAGTTCTCCTTTTTTCAACATAGGATTGATAATCCAATAAATCTGCCTTCTTTCCACAAGTCCCAGCAAATCCGCAATTTCAGAGCTTGTAACCGGTTGGTGCTTTCCAACATAGTCAAGAATCATATTTTTCTGATTTTCACGGCAAATGGCAGTTTCAGCGGGGAAATATCTAAAACCGACACGCACAATTTTCCCTTTGCTTCGGCATCCTTTCAAAAGCAATGACAATTCTCTGTCGCTTAAATGCAGTTCTGCCATAAGTGTTTTGCGATCAGTTCCGCCTTTTTCTCGTAAATGGTTAATAAGCTCGTCTTCCGCTTCCTGTAAAATTTCCGCCGGAAGATTTTCAGGTACAGGGTACAGTTCCCCGCCCGCTTCAAAAGAAAGTCCGGAATTGATCCGGGTTCTGATCTCTTTATACCGGCGCCGCCAGTAATCTCGTTGCAGATCCGAAAGGGTTATCCCCAGTATCCCGCTGTTGACAAGAGCTTGTCTGACAGCTTTTTTAATAAATACGGCGTCCGTAGGTTTTTTCTTGTTTTCGTTAAGAATAATGCTTTTATGGTTTGCTTTATCTTCGCGCGATGACTTTACTTCTTTTAAAATTTGAAGAAAACTATCAGGGATATCTGCTGTTCTGTCTTCAAATGTGGCGGTCGATCTTTCAAAATCTATGGCATCCCATGTAAGAGATGGAAGATTGGAAACAGGTACGCCCATCTGCCAGACAAACCTGACAGCAAGGCCGGCCATGCTTGTTTTTTCTCTTTCGATAAATTTGTTCAGATCCGAGTATACAATGTCCGTAATGGGGACTTTACAACCGCTTTCAGGACTTTCTGAAACATCCGCATAGGGCAGATAGTGTTGCTGAAGTGCCGGAATATCTATTCCCGATATATAAGAAACATATTCTATACTGTTTTCTTGCAATGCCCGAACAATGAAGTCGATACGCAAATCGTTCAAACGTATACTGTTTTGTCCTGAACTATCTAAGGCCCGTCTTGCAAGGGCTGAAATGCTCTGTTCGGCCATTGGTGCGGTTTTACGTCTGGACGGCAGAATATACTCTAAACTATTTCCATTTTGCTCATGTAAACGTTTTAAGTAGACAGTGGCTTCATCGCTCAACGGAACCTTTCTATCTGGCAGTACAATCTGCCTATTTTCAAAGTCCACCTGTTCCCATAAAAGGCAGGCAATTTCGTGTCGCATAAGTCCGCACTGCCAAGCCAAACGCAGAACAGTTCCTGCAGGAGTAAGGTCTTCATTCGATAGCAAACGTTCCATGGCAGTTTCATCTGGTCTGTTGAATAAATTCGGTATAGGCATATACCTTCTCTCTATATGCGGAAGTACCGAAATATAGCCGCGTTCAAAAGCAAAGCGGAAAATTCCGTCAAAAAACTTTTCATAAGAGGAAAAAACTTTTCCTCTTACTTTCATATTATCATATAAATTGTTAAAAAATTCCTGAGCCGCCTCAGAGTCTATTTCGTCTATAACCGTGTCGCCAAAGGCTGAATAGATCAAGTTCAAATCTACTTTATCCGCGCGGTTTTCTTTTAGCCAGCACTCGGCAACTTCTTTGAATTTCGGCAATACAGCCATCCTCCGTTTCCATAATATGCACTATCCAGAGGCACATATTGGTATTATAGCTTTGTTTTGCACATCTGTAAAGCTGTGGAAACGTTAAATTATTGTATTGCTCCCGGGATTCAGCCGAGAAATTTTTTTATTGCAAAATAAAAACGGAACCGGTACATAACCAGTTCCGCATACAGTATCTTGTATTTTGCATTTCCGAATATATTTAAGTCGAATAAACCGCAAATCAGCGAGTGTAGGCCGAAAGCACCGGACTTGTCTTATTATCATGACCGCTAATTAAAAAAGCAAAGTCTGCTTACGGCATTTTCAAGAATCTTTTTGCAGGTTTTTATTTCCTCAATATTCACATATTCATCCGGCTTATGCGCCATATCAAGGGAACCCGGCCCGAATGATATGCAGTTTCGGCTTCCAAGCGTCCCTGCCGCAACTGCGGTATCGGTATAGCCGGGAAAAACACCGATATGTGCTTCATGTCCGCAGACTTCCCGGTAAGACTCGCATATTGCCCTGCAAAGCTCCGATTCCCTGTTTCCGCATATATACGGACGGTTTCCTGTAAGCTCCCATGATATCTCTATTCCGCATATTTTCTTTTCTATGCGCTCCTTTGACTTAACCATAAGAGCCTCAATGTCTTTTTCGGTAAAAGGTTCCGCCGTGCGGACATCCATCGTTACCGTACAGTAATCCGGTACAACATAAGGCTGGTAGCCACCCTTGATCAAACCAAAAGTGACCGTATTGGGTCCCATCTCCGGATGCTCCGGCATTTCGGAAATACAAGAACGTATTTCGCTTATAAACTCGGCTGCAGCGGCAATTGCATCCGCTCCCTTCCATGGAGTAGAGGCATGTGCAGTAATGCCTTTGAATTCCACGTTATACCAGATCCGGCCCTTATGTGATATTGCGGCGGAAAGAGCCGTCGGTTCCATATCCATAAGAAGGCTGTCAGCCGGTATTATCCCGCCAAGCAAAGCCGCCTGTATGCCGTTCATATCGGCTTCTTCATCGACAGTGGCTATAAAGCATATCGTACGGTCGGGTTTCTTTCTTTTTTCCCGCATATCCTCAAGCACAGAAAGCGCGCAAGCAAGCCCCGATTTCATATCGCAGGCCCCTCGCCCAAAAATCATGCCGTTTTCCTCTTCGGCGGCAAAAGGAGGCTTTGGCCAGCCTTCACCTACGACAACGGTATCCATATGGCATATTATAACAAGCGGAGGCAATTCTGTTTTTCCTTTTATCTCCGCTATAACATTGAAGCGCCCCGGGAACACCTGCTGCTTTTTTGCGGGAATACCGCGTGTCTGCAGGCGCGAAAATATATAGTCGCCTATTTCCTTTTCCCCTTTTCCGGGATTGCAGCTTTCTATTCTAACAAGCCTTTTTGTAAGTTCTACGGGATCCGTCACACGACCACCTCCAAATATTTCTTGCGGTTATCATATCACATCGTCGGTTTTTTGACAAATGTTAAACACCCCGATCGTATAACTTAAATAATCGGGGTGTTTTACATACATCATGGATTAGGCAAAGTTTGCGTTTAGTCCTCTTTGCAATAGGGAACGCCGAGCTTTGCCGGTACGTTGAAGCTCTTTCGGCTTACTGTAAGCACAATCGTAAGGATATACGGCAGAGCAATAATCAGCTCGTTGGGGAAGACCGTCCCGCCGCCTACCGATTGGATGTATATCGAAATTGCGTCGGCAAGTCCGAATACCAGAGTGCCTATTACCGCTCACTTAGGATTCCAGTTTCCTAAGAAGCAGATCGCGAAAGCAATCCAGCCGCGCCCGCCGATAATTCCTGTAGTGAACATTCCCAAATAGCCTAAGGTATAGAACGAACCCGCAAGTCCTCCTGCCGCTCCAGCTACAAGAACCGTAAGAAAACGGATTTTGTTTACATTGATTCCTGCCACGTCAACTGCCTCCGGGTTTTCTCCGGTCGAGCGCAGGGTAAGGCCCAAAGATGTTTTGAAAAGTACGAAATAAGAAATCGGTATAAGAATATATACGAAATACGTCATAATATTCTGACTAAAGAATATACTGCCTATTACGGGAATTTTGGACAGCAGCGGAATTGGTATCTTGGGAAGAACGCTGATTTTAAGCGGAGTTGTGGGAATCCCGAAAAGCACACGCTGAAAGTATGCGCAGAATCCGGCTGCCAATATGTTTATGGCAGTACCAGTTACAATTTGCTGCTGACGCATATAGACGGTTATGACGCCGTATATTGCCGCCGTAACAAGTCCGCATAAAAGGGCAAGCAGAATGCCGACAGCAATGCTGCCGCTCATATATGTTCCTACAAAGCCCCCCCATGCGCCCATAAGGAAAATACCCTCTATTGCGGTGATCATCATGCCGG